>JALYLZ010000093.1 GCA_030774015.1 Actinomycetota bacterium
GGCCCGGGCCGCCTCCACCAGCACCAACTGATCCCTGACGAACAGCCCGGCCTGGACCAGCCCGAGGGTCACGATCAGCAGGATCGGCAGCACCATCGCGAACTCCAGCGCCGCCGAGCCCCGCTCGCCCGCGCCCGCGGCCAGCTTCCGCACCGGCTTCTTGGGGAGGCTCCGCCGTCTCCCGCGGAGCGACCCCCTCCTACTGCGCATTGTTGGAGACGTTGTCGATCACCTTGTCGAAGAAGGCGGGGAGCTTCCCCGACGACTTGGCCCACGCGATCAGCACCACCGCGACGGCGACGGCCGCCAGGATGACCAGCGCGTACTCAGCGGTGGTCTGCGCCTCCTCCCGTGCGAACCACACCCGCAGGCGCACGTACCAGGACAGCAGCATGACGTTCACCTCCTCTCACCCAATCGACCGGAGCGTGGCGAACAGCACCGGAACCACCGTGAGGAGGAGGAAAGCAGGAAGGACCATGAACACCAGGGGGAACAGCATCTTGACCGGGGCCTTTCGGGCGGTCTCCGCTGCTCGGGCCCGCCTCGCGTCGCGGACGTCCTCCGCCAGCTCCCGCAGGGCCTCCGCCAGCGAGGACCCGAGCATCTCGGTTCGGGCCACCGCCAACACGGCCCGCTTGAGGTCCGGCAGACCCAGCCGGTCCGCCATGGCCCGCAGCTCGTCCCTCCACCGTGCCCCCATGTCGACGGCGTCGAGCACGTGACGGAGCTCTCCGGCGAGGGGCTCGCGGACCGCGGCCGAGGCTCTCCGGAGGGCGAGCGGCGCGGCCAGGCCGGCCGTCGATCCTGCAGCGAGGACGTCGAGCAGCTGCGGCACCTCCTGGTCGGCTTGCCTCGATCGTCGCCGCGCAGCCCGACTCACCAGGAAGTCCAGACCCCGGAACCCCGCCGCCACCAGAAGCGGCGTCATCACCAGG
Source organism: Actinomycetota bacterium (assembly GCA_030774015.1). Classification (NCBI taxonomy): domain Bacteria; kingdom Bacillati; phylum Actinomycetota; species Actinomycetota bacterium. The sequence continues at coordinate 939 of JALYLZ010000093.1, forward strand.
AGTGGCATCGGGGCCGACAGCCCCAGGACGAAGCCCGCCGAGCCGGCGATCACCTTCCACCCGATTGCCGCGTCCGGATCGACTCGCCATCCGGCCGTTGCCAGCTTGGAGGCCAGCTCGTCCCGGTGGCCCAGCCGCCTGGCCCACGAGCGGCTCCCCACCCACCTCGCCATTCCTCCCCCGGAGTGTTGGGTGCCTTCCGGTCGAAGGGCCTCGATCCGCTTGGAGACGGCTGGGTCGTACCGAACTCCCGCCGCGCCAACCGCTGCGAGCACCGCCGCCGATGCCATGGCCGGGCCGATCACCCCTGCCATCACCACGACACCCGGAGCAGCGAGCGGATCCACAGGTACGCGCCTCCGTCGAGGACCAACCCCAACACGATCGCGCCCACACCAACCGGAGAGCCGTACGCGGCGGACATGTCGCCGCGGGAGACCACCGACATGAACAGGAAGAACCCCACCGGGAGCAGGCCGAGGATGGTCCCGGACAGCCGCGCCTGTGCGGTGAGCGACCGGACCTCCCGTCCTGCGGCCCGGCGCTGGCGGAGCGTCCGGGCCACCTGTTCAAGGACCGCGGGCGCGTCGCCGCCCACCCGGTGATGCAGTTGGAGCACGCTCGCGACGAGTCGCACGTCGCGGCCTCCCTCCTCGGACGCCCATCGTTCGAGTGATTCCTCCAGCGGCACGCCCAGGGCCTCGCGGTCCACGATGGCCCGGAGCTGGGTCGCGGCCGGCGCTTCCCCTTCGTCGGCGGCGAACCGGATGGCCTGCGACAGTGAGAGCCCGGAACGAAGGGCGGCGGCCACTCCGGCGACCCGTTCGGCCAGCTGCGCCTCGATGAGCTCTTCCTGGCGTCGGTCCCTCCGTCGGCGCGAGGCCCCCGGAATGGCCCATCCGACGGCGGCTCCGGCCAGGGCCACCGGCGGTCCGCCAACGGCCATCCCCAGCGCCACCCCGCCCAGGCTCGCAACGAGGCGAAGGGACCCTTCCCGGAGTTGAAGGAAGGCGGGCCGGGCCGGGCCGAGGCGGCCCCGGATCCCACCCCGCGCGGACCAGCGCCCGGTGGCGCGCTCGGAGCTCGATCCAAACAGCCGCGCATCCCAGGGCGGCGGCCGCGAAGACGGAGACGTCCACGGCAGCGCTCACGCCGCGCCACCCTCGTCGGGGCCCGAGACGAAGATGCTCTCCGGCAGCGCCTCACCACGCTCGGCCAGAACTTGGGTAAGGGGCGGTGTGGCTCCGAGCCCGACGAGCTGTCCGGACCCTCGCGGGCCGCCGGAACCGTGGAATGAGAACAGGTCCGTGAGGACGGGCTCGCCGTCGCGCACGCCGTCCACCGTGGCCACGCGATGGACGACCCTGCGCCCGTCCCGGAGCCTCGCCATGTGCACGACCACGTCGATCGCCGACGCCACCTGTTCCCGGACGTGGGCCACCGGCAGCTCGACATCCGACATCAGGGCCATCGTCTCCAGCCGCCACAGCAGGTGGCGAGGAGAATTGGCGTGCGCGGTCGACAGCGAGCCCTCGTGGCCGGTGTTCATGGCCTGGAGCATGTCCAGGCATTCGCCGCCCCGGACCTCCCCGACGATGATCCGGTCCGGACGCATCCGCAGGGCGTTGCGAACCAGGTCGCGGACCGTGACCTCCCCCTTCCCCTCCACGTTGGCCGGCCTTGCCTCCAGGCCCACCACGTGCGGCTTCCCGAGCCGCAGCTCAGCAGCGTCCTCGATCGTGATGAGCCGCTCCCCGTCCGGGATGAAGCTGGCCAGCACGTTCAGCAGGGTGGTCTTGCCGGAGCTCGCTCCTCCGGAAACGACGATGTTGGCCTTGCCCCGCACGCACGACGCCAGGAAGGCGAGGGCGCGAGGCCCGATGGTTCCGCTGGCGACCAGGTCGCCCGGCCGGAACGGGATGAGCGAGAACTTGCGCACCGTGAGGACTGGACCGCAGAGCGAAAGGGGCGGGACGATCGCGTGCACCCGGCTACCGTCCGGTAGTCGCGCGTCCACATATGGTGACGATTCATCGACCCGAAGCCCGAGCGGGGCAACGATCCGCTCGATCACGTGGAGGACGGCCTCCTCCCCCTCGAATAGACCGTCCGCCACGCTTTCGATCCGCCCCTTTCGCTCCACGAACACGTCGTCGGGCCCGTTCACCATCACTTCGCTGACCTCCGGGTCCCTGAGCAGGGCCTCGATGGGCCCGAGCCCGACGACACGATCCGAAACGTCGTTCACCACCTTGGCCAGGTCGCCCTGCGGCAGGAGATGGCCTTCCTCCCTCAGGATGGCCAGGGCCTCTTCCCTCACCAGGAGCCGCCGGTCCACCGGCCGCGCGGCCGCGAGCCCGTTCGCGTCGATGCGCTGGACCAGCCGGTCGTGGAGCCGCCGCTTGACCGTGGCCAGGCGGTCACGCTCCCGCATCGCCCCTCCCATCGAGCAGCGCGCGGGCCAGCCGGTCCGCGGCACGCGCGATCCGCCCCCGCGGCGAGAGGAGCTTCCCGCGGTCCTGCGCCGCCTGGGCGTGTCGGTCCACCGGCCAGATCGCCAGCGCCGGCCGCCCGAAGACCCGCTTGGCATCGGCCGGCACGACCTCGGCTCTGCGGGTCCGGTTCATCACGACGTCGCACCGGGCGGTCAGCCCGAGTGAGCCGAGCATGTCGAGGGCCCGCTTCGCGAACCGGAACGCCAGGACGTCGGGTGAGACCACGACCAGGATCCGGTCCGAGCGCTCCAGGCCGGCCAGGGCGATCTCGTCGAGCGCTCGGGGCAGGTGCAGCACGACGACGTCCCGCCACGCTTGCAGCGCCGAGAGCGCCGCCGAGTAGTGCGCCGGACCGGCGGCCTCGGGCGGCGCCGCCTGGCTGGAGGACAGCAGGACCCCGAACCCCGCCGGGTGGCGCCACAGGACGTCGTCGAGGCGTTCCTCGGACAGCTCCCCCGCCACCGGCCCGACGTCCCCGATCGAGCGGGCCTCGGGCGGCGCGCCGAGGGCCGCGGACACGTCCCCGAACACCGGGTCCAGGTCGGCCAGGGTCGTGGCCCGGCCGGTCCGAGCGAACGCCGCCGCGAGATGGGTCGCCAGGAACGTCGTCCCGACGCCGCCACGCGGTCCGTACACCGCCACCACCAGGGCCCGCTTCACCGTCGCCCGCCGGCGCGCAGGAAGCGTTCCCCCGGCCGCCCGGGCCAGATCCTCGCGCTCCGACGGCCACACGTAGAAGGCCCGTGCGCCGGCGTCCAACGCGACGCGCATGGCCTGCACGGACTCGGCCGTTTCCAGGGCCAGGAAGGAGCTTCCGTTGAGGTTCCCGGCCGCCCGGACCAGCAGCGGCTGGCCCACGACGGCGTGTGGCTCACGCTCCCGGATGGCCCGGGCGAGCGCCTGCGGATCGGAGGCGGTCGCGACGACCCGAACGCGCCCCGTCCGGTCCAGGAAGTCGACGACCTCCTCGGCCAGCTCGGGCGGATCGAGCCCGACCACCACGCTCGCCACACTGTCCACGAGACCTCCTTCCACCGCTCTCGCTCGAGGGGAAGCCATCCACCACACGCCGCCAAAGGGAAGGCACCGCATGCCCGGGGGAAGCCCAACCGCACGCCCGGGGAAGCCAACCGCGCCCATGGAGAAGCCGGCAGCACACAGGGGAAGAACTGCGAGGGGGATGCGCCCTCCGGAAGCGCCGCTCCGAAGGCACATGGGGAAGGGATGCCACCCGGCGTTCGGGCCCGCCGCTGCTCCCGGTAGCGCCACCTGCCGCTGCCGCCGCTGCCTGAAGCGAGGGGAAGACTAACGGCGGAGTCGCCATCGGACAATCACCAGGACGGCGGATCTTGCGGGTGATGCGGGGGGATGCGAAATTCCCCGATTCGGGGAATGGACACCCTCGGATACGCCCTGCGACCGGCGTCGGGACGCGCCCAGATGCTGCCGGCGTCGGCATGCGCTCAGCGCTCAGTCCCCGGGCTCGGCCTCCACGCGCTCGATGCCCAGGCGATCGAGCCGGATCCGGTGCCGCTCCAGCAGGTCGAGCAGGAACCGCTTCTCCCCGTCCACCCCGCCCAGCAGGTCCTTCAGCACCGTGGCCTGATCGAGGGCCCGGCTGGTCTGGGTGAGGGCCTCGCCGATGATCCGCCGAGCGTACGCGGCGATCCGCTCGATGGCCTCGGGCTCGCCTTCCATGGCCCTGGTCAGCTCCTCCAGGGCAAAGGATTCCTGGTCCTCGCGCTCACCGAGGGCTCGCCGCACCACCTCCGCCGACACCGGATCGAGCAGTTCGACCAGCCCGTCGGCGAAGTCCGAAACCAGGGCGTCGCCCACATAGTGGAAGGTCTGGGCCTCGACCCAGTCGGCCGGCTCCGTGTGCGAGAAGAACAGGTCGAAGAAGGGCGCGAACCGCCTGGTCAGGGACTCCGAGCCCACCTCCAGGAGCCGGGCCTCGATCAGCCGGGAGTTCCGGCGCTCCCGCTCCGCGATGCCTAGCTGGGCCTCCCGAGTGCGGGAGTCGGGGGCGAAGCGGGCGTTGTCGCGCGCGCGCTCCGCCGCCACCTTCCCCCCGTAGGAAAGCGCGGCCAGGAGCTCCGCGACCGCGGTTCGATTCACGCGTCGGATTGTAGGTGCTGGAAGGGGGGCCTCAGCAGCGTGAATCCAGGCTGGAGCCCCGGGTTCGGGCCCGTGCGGCGACCGAGCAGATCAGGCGACGACCATCCCAGCGGAGATTCCTGCCGGGCTTCCGGGAAAATGTCACACCCCCGTTCTACGCTTTCCATCGATGGGCGAGGTCATCTCGATCGGAGACTGGCTCCGGGACCGCCGGCACGATGCCGCCGGCCCGGCGGACGACGTCGCCCGGCTGGAGCGAGCGGTCTCCCTGCTGGAACCGCTCCTGGAGGAGGTGAACGATCGGAGGAAGCCCGGCATGGCTGACATCGAAACCGAGCTCCTCGCGGCGACCGGAGCCGTCTCCCTCGACCTGTTCGAGGAAGCGGCCTCCCGCCTGGAGCGCCTGGCCGATCGCCTGGCAGCCCTGGCCCGGCGAGGCGGCTGAAGGCGCATCCACCCGGGGTAACGCCCTAGACAAAGCCTGTCCGGCGGACATGCGACCCCGGAACCATCCTTCCCTGGTCGGAGTCTGCTTGCCCGAATGGAGGGCAGATTCGTGGTTCCCGGCGACAGGGCCCGGCGCTAGGCTTGCGTGCCAGGGGGCGATAGCGCCGTGCAGGAACCGGATCCGCGCACACTGGCTCGCGCTCGCGAGGGGGACCTCCGGGCATTCGAGGACCTGGTCCGGCTGTATCAGGCCGACGTGTGGCGGTTCGCCTACCACCTCACGGCGAACCGGGCCACGGCCGAGGACGTCACCCAGGAGGCCTTCCTGCGGGCGTTCCGGTTCCTCCGGTCCTTCCGGGGGGACTCGAAGTTCTCGAGCTGGCTGTTCCGGATCGTGCGCAATTGCAGCATGGACGCGCTCAAGTCCCGGCGCTCCCTGGAGCTCCGCGACTACCCCAAGCCGCCGCCCGCAACCGACCCCGCCACGCGGGCGGAGGTCTGGGACGCCGTGCGAGGGCTGTCCCGCGAGCACCTGGAACCGTTCCTGCTGATCGAGGTGTTCGGGCTCTCCTACCAGGAAGCCGCGGACGTCCTCCAGGTCCGGGTGGGAACGGTCAAGAGCCGCATGCACCGCGGCCGCCAAGTGTTGATCCGCGGTCTCTCCGACCACGAGGAGGACGCCGGTGAACTGTGAGCGGGCGGAGCTCGCGCTGTCCGAACGCATGGACGGCGAGCGGCTCGCCCCGCGGCTCGAGGTCGCCCTGGAACGGCACCTGGCGGACTGCTCGGCCTGCCGTGGGTTCGAGGCCCGCGCCCGGCGGGTCCGGGAGGGCGTCCGGTTCCGCCTTGCGGAGGCGGTGCCCGACCTGGTCGAGCCGATCATGGAGCGGGTCGCGGCAGGGACCTCCCCAACGGTCGGGGCCGCCAGGACCGACTGGCCCGCACTCCTCCGTCCGGCGCGGCACTCCGAGCAACCGACGCCCCCGCGCCCGGCTGATCTGTCGCGCGCCGCGAGGCCCGGCCGCGCCGGCCGGCGCCGCGAGCTCGCCCGCGTCGCGGTGGCCCTCCTCGCGGGGGCGTTCGTCGGAACGGCCGTCACCGGGACCGGCATCTGGCCGGGGAGCTCCCCGGGGCCGGCGGTCCTGGCCGCGGACCTGCCCGGCCGGGTCCTCCAGGCCGCCACCCACCTCCAGGGGTACCACGCGCGGTTCGCCGTCACCGAGTGGCACTTCCAGCCGCGCCTGCCCCTCCGCCACTTCAGCGTCGACGTCTGGCTGTCCGCCCCGGAACGCTTCCGCATGGACGTCGCCGACCTCACGCCCTATCCGAACACCACCTGGCCGCGCAACGACCTCTCCCTGATCGTGAACCGGTCCCAGTGGTACCTGTCGGGGCCCGGCCCCTGTCCGGCCGACGCCTGGCCCAACTGCCCCCTGGGCGCCCCGCAGACCCGCCGCGTGGACCACCGGGTCCCGTTCTCCGAGGCCGCCCCCATGCCGAGCGACATCGTGCTGCCGCTCACCACGCTGGCGGACGCGAACCGCCTCGACGTGCTGGGCCGGGGAACCGTCGGGGGCCGGCCCGCCGTCCGGGTCGCCCTCACCTATCGCCAGGCCGGCCCCCTGTTCGCCTTCCTCCGCCAGGGGGGCGCGTGGCGGCCGTTTTACCCCGACGACCGGGTGGTCCTGTGGCTCGACCGGCGGAGCTGGTTCCCGCTGGCGTACCGCGTCTACCCGGCCGACGAGCCCGACCGAGTCGCGTGGGCGGCCCGCCAGGGACTCCCCACCGAGCCGCCGGGCCAGGACGTGTTCTCCGCGCGGGTCCTGTCGTTCGACGAGCGCGTGCCGAGCGCGGCCACATTCAGCGTCCCGGACACCTCCTCGGTCCCCGCCACCAGCGAGGGCGCGCAGAGGGTGAAGCTGGACGACGTCCCGAAGCGCGTCGGCTACGCGCCGATCGTCCCCACCGACACCGCCGGCCTGCACCTGTACCGGGTAGTCATCCCGCCCGGGCAGACCGGTGAGCCCGGCGACCAGACCATCGTGGCGTACTCCTCGGGCCTGGCCTGGCTGAAGGTCCGGGAAACGCACTCCTGGCGGACCGACGCCCCCTTCGGACCGGTCAGCCGCCTAGCCGAGCGGGTCGACCTCCCCGGCGGAGGCGTCGCGTACTACGAGCCGGCCACCCGAACCCTCGGCCGGCGCCTGTCGATCCACGCCCACAGCGTCGACCTGTTCCTGGAGACGAACCTTTCCCGCGACGCCCTGCTGCACGTGGCGGGATCGCTCCCGGTGGCCTCGAACATCCCGGCCTCCTGGGACGTGCAGCCCTCGGGCGGCGGCCTGGCCGAACGCCTTTCGCTCCGCCAGGCCGTCTCCCGGGTGCCCTTCCCGGTGTCGGAGCCGGAGTCCCTCCCCGCCGGCTACCGCCTGATCTCGACGGAGGTCGTGCAGGTCGGGAACGACCAGAGCGTGAACCTGTATTTCGGGCAGCCCAACGCCGACCTCGAGGGGCAGATCCGGTTGCACATCGAGCCGGGAACCGACCTCCCTCCGGCCTCCGCCGCGGAACAGTCGGCGGTGCAGGTCGGCGACGTGTCCGGGCGCTTCACGCCGAGCCGGGACGAGCTGGAATGGGTCGACCAGGGCATCTACTACTCGATCGACGGAGCCGCCCTCACCCTCGCGGACCTGCTCGTGGTGGCGCAGTCGCTCCAACCCGTGTCGCTGCCACGGTCATCGTCCCCGGAGCCGACCACGCCGCCGGCCACCTCGGAAACGAGCGCGCCGGTGTCCATCGGCGCCATCGACCTGCCCGCAGCGTTCGCAGGAGCATCGACGCCGTGAGGTGGTTCCGGGGCGCCCCGCGCCTGGTCGCGGCAGGCATCGTGGGCTTCGCCCTGGGAGGCCTGCTCACCCTGTCACTCCAGAGCGCCGGGCAGACGGTGGCCGGAACCGGCGGAACCGGTGGCGGAGGAGGAGAGACCCAGGGCCACCCGCCGGCGACGGGTGCCGCCCCCGCCACCAGCCCCGAGCCCCCCGAGACGTTCCTGGCCTGGACCCCGGGAGGGCTTCCCGACGGGTTCCGGCAGGCCGTCCGCACGCTCCCCGGGATCGAGCGCTCGGTCGTCGTGGCGAGCGGCCTGGCCTGGATGACCCGGTCGTTCTCCGCGGACGGGACCCAGGTGGACGCGCCGCCGCACGGCCTGGCCATCCCCGTCGAGGTCGCGGCGGTGGACCCTCGCGAGTACTCGCCTTTCCTGCCGCCGTCCGACCGCGGCGTCTCGCTCTCCCTCTCCGACGGACAGGGCGTTATGGGGCAGATGAGCGCGGACGTCCGCGGGTTTGGCGCGGGCGGGGAGTTCGACTTCGGCCCCGCCGCGATCACCGTCGCCGCGGTCCTCCCCGACGGGCTGGTCGGGGCGAACGAGCTCCTGGTGTCCCGCCGGGTCGCCGCCACGCTCGGCATCGCCGAGAACCGATACGCGCTGCTCCAGCCCCGGTCCGGCATGACCGAGGCCGAGCTGACCGCGGAGATCCGCACGATCATCCCGAAGGACCTCCCGCTGCGGGTCCGCGCTCCGGGCGAGACCCCGTACTTCCGGCAAGGGGACGCCGTCCTGGCCCCCGTGCGCATCAAGCAGCTGTTCGGCGAGTTCGCCGCCCACCCGCTGCCGGGCGGCCAACTGGCCATCGATCCGGCCTGGGAGAGCCGCCACATCGCCACGGAGTCCGTTCCCATCCTGGGCGACGTCCATTGCAACCGAGCGCTGTTCCCCCAGCTCCGGGGGGCGCTCCGGGAGGTCGTGAGATCAGGCCTGGCCCACCTCATCAAGCCGAACGAGTACGGCGGCTGCTTCGGCCCCCGCTTCGCGAACCGTGACCCGGCCCAGGGCATCTCCCATCACGCCTGGGGCATCGCCATCGACCTCGACGTGGCGGAGAATCTCTACGGGCACACCCCGACCATGGACCCGCGCATCGTCGCGATCTTCAAGCGGTGGGGGTTCAACTGGGGCGGCGACTTCCTGATCCCCGACGGGATGCACTTCGAGTTCGCGCGCTTCGTGCACCCGTAGCGACGGCGCGGGGCCGAGCCGGATCGAGTCGGAAAGGCGAAGGGAGCAGCTACCAAGCGCTCTCTGCAACTTGCTCGGGTACCGCGGGCTCACCCTCGGGGCCCGAGCATGCCTCCCGCGGCAGGACGCACGTGGGTACTGCTCCCTTCGCGGCCGTCCCAAGACGGCCGAGGCGATTGTATCCCTGCCACCCCGGCTGTGGAAAACGGCCAGAGCCCGGAGCTACCCGCGGCTTCGCGAACGCACCACCCGCGGTCGCAGGTACAGCCACGCAAGCACCACCGCGACGCCCACCGCCGCCGCGACCGCGGCGACCGGCGAGGGGCGAGGCACCGCCGACACCAGGCGCTGGCGCATCCGGACCGGCCTGCGGAAATAGCGGATCTGCCAGCCTCGCTTCTCCGCCTCCCGGCGAAGGTCGCGGTCCGGGTTCACCGCCACGGGATGGCCCACCGCCTCCAGCATGGGCAGGTCGGTGAACGAGTCCGAGTACGCGTAGGAGGACTCCAGGTCGATCCCCTCCACCTCCGCCATCTCACGCACCGCCTCGGCCTTGCTCTCCGCGTAGGCGTAGAACTCCAGGTCGCCCGTGTACCTGCCCTCCACGATCCCGGCGCGGGTGGCGATCACGCCGGGGATCCCGAGGTGCTCCGCCAGCGGCTTCACGACCTCCTCGGGGGAGGACGAGACGACGAACACGGACCGCCCCAGGGCGCGGTGCAGCGCGATCAGGTCGAGGGCCTCCTGGTAGACGTACGGGTCGATCAGCTCGATGAGGACCTCGCGGACCAGCTCCTCGACCGCGGACTTCTCCCACCCCTTGGACAGGGCGGCCAGGGCTTCCTTGGCCCGGTCCATCTTCCGCTCGTCCGCCCCCACCAGCAGGTAGACGAGCTGGGCGTACACGCCTTTCAGCAGCGCCGAACGGGACACCAGGCCGGCCCGGTACATGGGCCGGGTCAGGGCCAGGGAGCTCGACCGCGAGATGATGGTCTTGTCGAGATCGAAGAAGGCCGCTTCCACTGCGAACCATGGTAGGCGACGCGGGGCAGCGTTTCCGGCCAACCGGACCGTTCCCCCATCGCCCGGGGCGACGATTTCGGTCCCCCCGCCGGGCCGATTCCGGTTTGGCGAGAAAAAGTTGGGGCCCGATGTTTGAGGGTGGACACCCCGGGTATCCCCAGGATCGGCGCAGACCGATTCACCCTCCCCCCCTGCGCCCTTTCCGAGGCTCCTCCAACCCCCCCGGAGGAGCCGCGTCCAAAATCCGGAACCATTGCCCGAAACAGCTATCTGTGACAATGGCGCAACGGGGAACTGCAGCCGCTACTGGGCGGCGCGGCGGATCCGTCCCGCATCGCGCCGGAACGCTCCCAGCCAGGCCAGCTCGGCCCCAGCCAGCGCCTCCTCCCGGTCCAGCATCCTCCTGGCGAGCACGCCGGTCGGCCCCCGTGCAGCCTGGAGCCGGGACCGCTCGGCACCGATGTCCTGCACCCGCTGCCGGAGCGAGGCGTCCCGGGCGGCGATGCCGCGCCTGACCTCCTCGGCCGGCAGGAGATGCGCGAACCCGAACGGCAGCGCGCGGTCGGCGGGGTGGGCCCCGCCCGGTCCGAACCACTCCAGCAGCGCCTGCCGGAGACGATCCCTCCCGGGTCGGGACACCCGGTAGACGCGGCGGTCCGGACCCTCCCGGCCCTCCTGCGACTTCCCCGACACCATCCCCTCGCGCTCGAGGCGCCGCAGGGACTGGTAGACCGAGGCCCGCCCCGCGGGCGCCCAGAACTCCATGGCCCGGGCCCGGTACCGTTCGAGCAGCTGGTAGCCGTACAGGGGCTCCTCGGCCAGCAGGCCCAGCACCAGCACGTCGACATGGGAAACAGGCACGGGATCTCCCTTCCAGGGGAGCGGGGCTCGCCGTCCCTGTCAGGCTAGTCCGAGACAGACTAGTAAGCAAGGATCGTATGCTGCCAGCGGAGGCGTCAGGGCGCCTGGTGGGCCCCCCGGTCTTCAAAACCGGTGTGCCGGCGAGAGCTGGCAGGCGGGTTCGATTCCCGTCCGCCTCCGCTACCAGGGCAAACTGGCGGGAGACGGTTGGCGCGCAGGGCTCACGCGCCAGTCTTTCAGAGCATTTGCTAACGAGTTGCTAACGACGGACCGAGCGCCTGCTCGAGCGCCGCGGCGGCTCCTGCTGTCATCCGAGCACATGCTGATAGACGTGACTGCGACCTGGTGTCGCAGCACGGCGATCTCGAGTTCCGCCTCGGCCGCCATGCGGTCGTCCGGACGGACCAGGCGGAGGACTCGGCGCAGGAGGAGATAGAGGAGAGAGTGGATCACGGCGCGGCATTGTCGCAGAACCACCCGCCGCCGCCGGTCTCAGGCCGCGATCGAGTTTCTTTACCCCACGGGGCCGTGGCGTCGGAGACGGGCCGCGGCGGTCAGTGAACGCGGTACGGCTCGGCGTCCGCCTCGCGGAGCTCGAGGCCCAGGCCGGGCCGGGAACGGTCGGGGCGCAGGACGCGGCCGTCCGGCTCGACGGCCCCGTCGAACAGCATCCGCTCGATGCGGACGTGGTCGTGGAAGTACTCCAGGTGCCGCAGGCGCAGCACGGCGCAGAACGCGTGCGCCGAGACCTGGGGAGCGCAGTGGGCCGACAGGTCGATCCGATGGGCCGCGGCGAGCCCGGCCCATCGGGAGGAGCCCGGTGATGCCACCGCACCTCGTCACGTCGGCCTGGAGGCAGTCGACCGCGCCCGCGTCCAGCAACGTCCGGAAGTCCGACAGCGGTCGTCCGACGTCACCGGCTCCTCGAACCGGCTCACGCCCCACTCGTGGCGGAACCGGTGGGCCCAGTCCAGGCCCTGCTTGCGGGTCAGTGCCCCGTTCGCGTCGACGTACAGCTCGGGCTGGTCCCCGATGGCCTTCCGAACGGCGTCCAGGCGGGCCGGATCTCGGTGCTCCCTCGACGTCTTCGTCTTCACCCTGGGAATGCCCGCTCGACCCACCCGCCCAGCTGCTCCTGCAATCGCTCCAGCGAGTAGCTGGTGAACCCCCCGCTCCCGTAGATGGGCACGCCGTCGTGCGCCGCGTCCAGCAAGTCCACCACGGAGACCTCGAGCAGGCGCGCCTCGAGGTCCCACAGCGCGATGTCGACCGCGGAGATCGCCATCATCCCGAGCCCGGGCTGGCCGGCGTTTCGGATGGCGGCGCTCATGGCGTCCCAGGCGGCGCCGGTTCGCATGGGGTCCGCACCCATCCACCACCGGGCGGAGCTTGCTCTCGACGAAGCTCGCCGTGGAGACGTCGGCGTAGGTGTAGCCCAGGCCCGTGCGGCCCCCGGCCCTGGCCCGGACCAGGACCATGGTGGTGGAGTCCCATTCGAACGTCCCGTCGGACTCGGGCTCGTCCGTGGGGACCTCGTAGGGGGAGACCTCGAGGCCCTCGATCGGCGCATCGGTCGCCTTCACCGGCTTCACGCCATGTCCCCCTACCCGCGCCGGGGCGGGCCATAACGGCAAGCGCTACCGAACACGGTCAGCAGCAGGGCTGCCGGACGACGGAAAGCTCCATCCTCCGAAGGAGTTCACCGGGGGTGCTGCCCTTGGTGGCCCTGATGATGACCGAGTGCATTCCCTCGGCGACCTGGTGGGTCGGGGTCAGCGTGACGTCCTCGAAGCCCGCGGTCCGCAGCCCCTGCTCGTACTCCCGAAACGACAGGGCCCCCGCGATGCAGCCCACGTGGCTGCCGCGCTCGGCGCGCCGGTCCGGCGTGAGGTCGTCCTCGGCCACGATGTCGCTGACCCCGACGCGGCCCCCGGGCCTCAGCACGCGTGCCATCTCCGCGAAGACGCGTCCTTTGTCGGCGGACAGGTTGATCACGCAGTTCGAGATCACCACGTCCACGGTGGCGGCCGGCAGCGGGATGTCCTCGATGTAGCCCCTGAGGAACTCGACGTTGGTGGCGCCCGCCTCCTCCTTGTTCCGCAGGGCCAGGGCCAGCATCTCCTCGGTCATGTCCAGCCCGTACACCTTGCCGGTGGGCCCGACCCGCCTGGCGGAGAGCAGCACGTCGATGCCCCCGCCGGAACCCAGGTCGAGCACCGTCTCGCCCTCCCGCAGCTCGGCCACGGCGGTCGGGTTCCCGCACCCCAGGCTGGCCAGCACGGCCGCCTCGGGAAGGAACTCGCGCTCGGCCGCCCCGTACAGGGAGGAATCGGCGGCCCCCGCCTCGCTCGAGCAGCACGCGTCCGAGCAGCCGCCTGCCGTCGCCGACCGGGCCGCCCGCGCGTAGTGGGCTCGAACCTCTTCGCGCACCTCTTCGCGCACCTCGTCCATGGGTTGCCTCCTTTTCCCAGCAGCACTCGGTCAGCAGCAGTCGGTCAGGAGCCGGACCAGCTCGGACACGCTGTCGGTCCTGACCGAGTAGTAGATGTGGCGCTCCTCGCGCCGGCTCTGGATCAGGCCGGCCCGGCGCAGGAGGTTCAGGTGGTGCGACAGGGTTGGGGCGGGAATGCCCACGGCCCCCTGGATCTCTCCCGCGCTGACCTCTCCCCCGGCGCGGGCCAGGAAGAAGAACACGCGCAGGCGCGTCGGGTGCGCCAGCGCGTTGAACGCCTCCACGTGCCCTTCGGTGACCTCCAGCGGTCGAGGCCTCTCCTTCAAAGGAATTGCTTTCATGTTTCTGAAACTACCGAAACGATCGAAGGGCGTCAAGGGACGGGGGGGTCCCGCCGGACTGGGCCTCAGTCCCCGGTCATCTCCGCGAACAGCTCGAGGTCCCGTTCGGGGATTGTTCGGGTCGCGGTGGCGCGGGTCCCGACGGGCAGCGGCTGCCACGTCACGGCGTTCGGCCTTCGTTCGCCGGCAGGACGAACCGCATGACGGTGCCCTCGCCGGGCCTCCCGTGGCTCTCGGCGGTGATCGTCCCGCCGTGCGCCTCGACCAGGCTCCGGGCGATGGCGAGCCCCAAGCCGGCTCCGCCCGAGTCGCTCGCCTTCACGAACCGGTCGAACACGTGGGGAAGGATCTCCGGAGCGATGCCGGGGCCGGTGTCGGCCACCGCGAACGCCACGCCGACCCCGACGCCGGTGTCGACGCCGGCGTCCCAGGAGACGGGGCCGGTGTCGGCCCGCTCGGCGGAGACGAGCACCGACCCCCCGGACGGCGTGTGGCGCACCGCGTTGTGGAGCAGGTTCGCGAACACCTCGCCGATGCGCATGGGGTCCACCTCGATCTCGGGCAGCCCGGGGGCCACGCGCTGCTCCACCCGGACGCCCTCCTGGTCGGCCCGGGGCCGGGCCGCGTTCACGGCGTTCGCCACCAGGTCGGCCGGCGCGACCGCCTCGTGGTGCAGCCGCAGCGCGCCGGCCTCCGCCGTTGACAGCGTCTGGAGGTCCTCCAGCAGGCGCGACATCACCCGGGTCTCCTCGAGCACCGCCTCCAGGTGCGCCGGATCGGCCTCGTACAGCCCGTCCAGCATCCCTTCCGTGTTCCCCTGGATCACCGAGAGCGGCGTGCGCAGCTCGTGTGCGACGTCGGCCAGCAGGCTCCGTCGCTGCTGCTCGTTGGCCTGGAGCCGCTGGGCCATCTCGTTGAAGGAACGGGCCAGCCGGCGCATGTCGCGGGGACCGCGCTCCGAGACCCGGGCCTCGTAGTCGCCGCCCGCCACCCGGTCCGCCGCCTCCATCACGTCGCCCACCGACGCCGCCACGCGCCGGACGCTCCGGATCGCCACGAACGCCACCACCAGCCAGACGCCGAGGAACCAGACGACCCCGCCCGCGCGCCAGTGGCCGCGAGCGCCGAAAGCATGCGGGAACAGCGCCACGGCGATAGCGTTGGCCGCGAACATGAGCCCGAAGAACAGGGCCATGGCGATGAGCACGCGCCGGAGGAATCGCCGGCGCATCCCCCGCCAGCTCACCGGCCCCGTGGGGGGAAACGGCTCGTTCTCCGGCCACCACGGCGGGCGGAACCCCTGGCCGGTACCGTGCCAGGGGCCACGCCATGCGTCGGGCCCCGGGCGGTGCCGGTGTCCCTCCTGGTCAGGCATCGGCGAACCGGTACCCCACCCCGTGGACCGTCACCAGGTATCTGGGCCGGCCCGGCGTGGGCTCGATCTTCTTGCGGATGTTCTTCACGTGGGCATCGATGGCCCGCTCGTA
Organism: Actinomycetota bacterium; assembly: GCA_030774015.1. NCBI lineage: Bacteria > Bacillati > Actinomycetota > Actinomycetota bacterium. The sequence goes on from JALYLZ010000093.1 coordinate 16,241, forward strand.
GGACTCGAACGCCACGCCGTGCACCGCGTCGAGAAGCTGGGCCCGGGTGAACACCCGGCCGGGCTCGCGGACGAACGTGGCCAGCAGCTGGAACTCGGTCGGCGTGAGGTCGACCGGCCTCCCGGCCACCTGCACCCGCATCCGCTGGGCGTCCACCTCCACGTCGGCCGCCCGGAGCAGCTCCTGGCCGCCGGCCCGCGTCGACTCCGTTCGCCGCAACACGGCCCGGACCCGAGCCACCAGCTCCTTCGGGCTGAACGGCTTCACCACGTAGTCGTCCGCACCGAGCTCCAGGCCCACGATCCGGTCGGCCTCGTCGCCCCGCGCGGTGAGCATGACGATGGGGACGTTCGACGAGCGCCGGAGCTCACGGGTCACGTCCAGGCCGTCGCGGCCCGGCAGCCCCAGGTCCAGCACGATGAGGTCGGGCTTCGAGCCCCTCGCGGCGGCGACGGCAGCCCCTCCCTCCCCCACCACCATGACGTCGAACCCGGCGTGCTGGAGGTAGTCGCGGACCAGCCGCGCGATCTTCATCTCGTCCTCGACCACCAGGATCGTCTTCATGGCCCGGGCCCCCTCCTTCCGAAGCGTGACGACGCGAGTGGGCGGAGGCAAGCGCCTCCGCCCCGTTCACGCGGTCCCCGTCGCGGCTACGCGCTGCTGACGGGCTGGGGCGGGGAGCCCGGCGGGTCCTGGCCGCTCTCGCCGTGCTGGCTGCGGTGCCAGTCCTCGAACGTCCCCGGGCCGCCCGAGCCGCCCGGGCCCTTGCCCCAGGGGCCGGGTCCCATGTGATGCCCGGGTCCGCCGCCATACGCCCACCGGTGGCGCCAGAACGCCCCCCGGAGCAGCAGGAACAGCCCGATGAAGAACAGCGGGAAGAACAGGAACCCGAAGTGGAACCCGTAGCCGTACCCCGGTCCGACCACCACCTCGCGGACGTGGCCGCTGTCGACCAGCCCGTGGTTGTAGCCGGCGTGATAGGCCCCGATCCCGATGCCCGCTCCGGCCAGGATCAGCAGGAGCGCGACCCCGATTCCGAACCACCGTCGCATCTCGTCCTCCTCTCGACGGTCCGTACCTTCGCCACCCATGCTGCGCTCGGCGTGTGAAGGGACCGTGAACACGCTGCGGAGGTGCGGAGGAGGCAGGGTTCGCCTTCTCCGCCTGGGCTCGCCCACGTAAGGTGTGCGCGTGCAGACCGTGCAGCAATCCCAGCAGGACGGCCCGCGATTCTCGTTGCTGGGGTCGATCGGGGTCTTCATCGGGTTGGCCGGCGTGGCCTGCTCGCTCACGCTGCTGTTTCTCGGGATGCGCTCCGTGATGCAGATCGGGGGGAGCTGCGCGTCGGGGAACCAGCCGTTCGTGGTCTCGCATCCGTGCCCGGCCGGGGTGGCCCTCCTCATGCCCGCGTCGATCTGGGGAGGGCTGATCTTCGTCGGCGTCTACGTGTGGCAGACCTCCAGGTACCACTCGCCGTCGCTGCTCGTGCTGATCTGGCCCGCGCTGTTCCTCTCGCTCGGGTGGAACTTCCTGCAGTTCGGCCTCAACCCTCCGGGAGGCGTCCCCGGCGTGTCCGGAGGGTTCCTGGTCTGCGCGGTGTTGTTCGGCCTGATGGGTGGGGTGCCGCTGCTCTACGGGCTCCCGGCCACGATCCGTCACTTCACGGGCCGGCCACCCCACCGCAAGCCCCTGCCCAGCCTGCTCAACGCGCCGTTCCGGCCGACGTGGACGACCGTCCAGGGCTGGGGCCCCACCCCGCCCGTCGTCCGCCCGTCGTCCGCCGGCAGCTCGCCACAGCCGGGGACCCAGCAGCCGGCCGGTGCGAGTTGGTGGCCGGCCATCGGGACCACCACGCCGACCCCGTCCGCCGACGTGGTCTCGGCGCTGGAGCGGCTGGCCAAGCTGCACCAGTCGGGCGATCTCGACGACAACGAGTACGAGGCAGCCAAGCAGCGCATCCTGGGAGGCAGCGCGTGATCCGGCTTCGCGGGTGGTGGCTGCTGGTTCAGCTGGGGGCGATCGCCGCTGGGATCTGGGCGGGAGTGCGCCTGTTCGACATCGTCACAAGCTGACGGCCAGCGCTCAGGGAACCGGGAGGGCCGAGGAGGTGTCAGAACGGCGCCACAAATGGAAACCGCCGGAACCCGAAGGTCCCAGCGGCTTCCAGTACTCACTTTAGGGGAGGGCCCCTCCGGCGGTCAAGACCCGGAGCCGGATTTGTCACTCTTTCTCGGCCCGAAGGCCGGTCAGGCGTGCCGATCGGGCGGCCCGGGTAGGATTGGAGTCATGCCCCACCACGAGGACGAGCAGGAGCGCCGGTGCCCGGTGTGCGGCCAGGGCGTCCTCCAGCATCTGGGAACGGAGTCGGGCCGGCGGCTGCAGCGGCCCGAGTCGCCCATCATCGAGACGTACACCTGCGGGCACGAGGTGACCGAGCCGTCCCTCGCGACCTCCGACGCCGATCGGCTGGAGGTGGAGCGCCGGACCAGCCAGGACACCGTCGACCCGCCCTCCGCCGGCGCCGAGTAGGCACGGCCCTATCCCCGAGGTAAGGAAAGACTCCCCTCCCCGGCACGCAAGCACCCCCCTGCCGGGCATTCTGGCGGACCCCCCTCCCGGGCCACGATGGCCCCGTCAGCCAGGAGCACGAGCGAAGGGAGAGGGAAGATGACCCGGGAACACCGCCAGATGATCACCCAGCAGGTGCTGTACGGGATGGTCCTGCCCGCCGCCATCTACGCGGTGGCCTCGCACTTCATGACCTCGCTCCTCGCCCTG
>JALYLZ010000094.1 GCA_030774015.1 Actinomycetota bacterium
CTCTTCGTCAGCGCTCCCCGCCGGTCTGCGCTGCCGATCCGGCCCGCTGTGCCAACAAGCCGGCCAGTCGCTCCCGCAAGGCGCGACTCCTTGCTCGCGGATGACCTTTGCGTCTAGAGTCGCCGGACCAACGGGGAGTGTGGGTGGCAAAGGCGGCTTGACCGGAACTCGTCCATCCCGCCTCGCGCTTGGCGCGATCGCGGCCGTCGATGGGGAAGCGATCCACTACATCGAGGCCGGCGAAGGTTCCCCCGTCGTCCTCATCCACGGGTTCCCCAGCAACACCTTCGTGTGGAGCCGGGTGATGCCGCGCATGGCGGAGCACCACCGAACGGTGGCCCTCGATCTCCCTGGCCTCGGTTACAGCCACCGCAACCGAACGCGCTCGTTTGCTCTGGAGGCCCATGCGAGGACCGTCACCGGGTTGATGGACACGCTCGGGATCGAGCGGGCGAGCATCGTCGGGCTCTCGATGGGTGGTGGTGTGGCGGAGCGGATCGCGCTGACCTTCCCCGAACGCGTCGAGCGGCTCATCCTGCTGGCGGCCATCGACGAGAGCGACGGCTCGACGTGGCAGAACCATTGGGGCGATCTCTTGGTCCTCTCGGCCGCCCTGCGCGTGGCGCCCCTCGCTCGACTCGTGGCAGGCATCAGCCTTCGCCGGGTCGTCGAGGACCCTGCCTTCGTGACGCCGGAGCTCATCGAGCGCTACGTCCGTCCGCTCCTGCGCCGGGGAACCGTGCCCTGCCTCCGGCGATATCTGTGGGACAACCGCGCGGCCGCTCGAGCGGACCTCTCGCGGATCGCCGTGCCCACGCTCGTGATCATTGGAGAACGGGACGGGTCCGTTCGGCCGGAGGTCGGCGAGCGGCTCGTCGCGAAGATTCCCGGTGCTCGACGGGTGGTCCTCGAGCGGGCCAACCATCTGATCGCGCTGGAGCGGTCAGAGGACGTGTACGTCGAGGTCGAGCGGTTCCTCCACGAGTCCGCGGTCTCCCCAAGCTAGACGGCAGGCCGCCCGCTTCTGCTAGGAGAGATGGCCGGCCAGACACCTGCTGGCCTTCTGGACGCCGAATCTCACCACTTATTGGGATTTCTCTTGGTGGGCCCCCGGGGACTTGAACCCCGAACCTGCGGATTAAGAGTCCGTTGCTCTGCCAAATTGAGCTAGAGGCCCGGATGGATGATAGCGGACGAGCTTTCGCGGACACGGCTCAGCCGCTCGCCTTCTCTCCAGTTGGGTGACCGAGGGGACTTGAACCCCCAACCCCCAGGACCACAACCTGGTGCTCTGCCGGTTGAGCTACGGCCACCATGTGCGGAGCCGATTCTAGCAGCGGCCCCTGTGGCCTCCGGCCGGCGGCTGCGGCCCGGCGGCTAGAGCAGCCGGAGCTGGGCCGGCTCGTCGCCGGCGTGGCGGGCGCCCTGCGAGGGGCCACTGGCCCCGCGACGGATACCGCGGCGCCGTCTGCCGCGGACGCATGCCTCCCAGAGCGCGCACGATCCCGTCCACGGTCCCCCCAATGACCTTGCGGTCGGCGGACGGCGCGTAGGGCCGCTGGTACGTGGCCTCGTACCGCTCCACCAGATCGGGGTAGTGCTCGGCGAGCCATGGCATGAACTCCTCGCGAACGCCAGGCCGCAGGTGCAGCAGGATGGGGGAGACGTGAGTGGCTCCAGCGTCGATGGCGGCCTTCACCACGTCGCGGAGCTTCCGTGGGTCGTCGGTGATGCCCGGCAGGATCGGGGCCATGAGCACGCCGCACGGGATCCCCGCATCGTTCAGCGCCGCGACTGCTTCCATGCGCTTGCGCGGGTGCGGCGTCCCCGGCTCGGACCGGCGCCACGCCTCATCGTCCAGGGTCCCGATCGAGAGTGCGGTGCTGACGTCCGCCCACCGCGCCGCCTTGAGCAGCAGGTCGAGGTCCCGCAGGATCAGCGTGCTCTTCGTGAGGATCGAGAACGGGTTCCGGAAGTGGACCAGCCCGCTCAGGATCCCCCGCATCAGCCGGTATCGGCCCTCCGCCCGCTGGTACGGGTCGGTGGCCGTGCCTATGGCGATGTGCTCGCCCTTCCAGGTCTTCCTGGCCAGCTGCCGGCGCAGCACCTCCGGCGCGTTGATCTTCACCACGATCTTCGTCTCGAAGTCACGCCCCGCATTCATGTCCATGTACGTGTGCGTAACCCGAGCGAAGCAGTTGTGCGACACGACGCCGTTGGCGATGAAGTCGCCGGTGCCGGTGGTGATGTCGTACATGGGCAGCTCGACACCCAACGGCTCGATCGAGACCACCCGGAGCGGCGCGTTGTTCTTGATGGCCTGACCCTCGATCGAACGCTTCCTGGTTATCGCGGGGTCCACGGTGTGGAAGAAGCGAAGCGCCTGCCGGACGCCTCCCAGCAGACGCACATACGCGAGGCTGTTGGGTCTCGACGTCTCCTCGAGCCGGAACGCGAAGCCCAGCCTTCGCATGCAGAAAGCGATCTTCCCTAGGATCTCGTCGTCGGTGTTCGAGATGCGCAGGATGCCTCGGCCGTAGCTGCCCTCCGCGTCGAAGATCCCCGCGAGGAAGCCCTTCGACCACTCGATCGATGTGTCTCGGGGCCATTCGCAGACGCGACGAAGCGACTCCACGGTCCTGCGGCGCGACTGGCGAATCGCGTAGACGGGTTTTCGCTGACCAACGGCTTCCTGGAAGAGGAACTGTTGGCCCTCGATGCCGAGGTCCGACAGGTACCGGCGTGTTCGCTGGAGGCCCTCGAGGTCCACGAGCGCCAACCGGAACCTGTGGACCTCGCCGTAGGGATACGTGTACGACCCCAGATGACCGTCACCTCGGATCATGCCGCACAGGTAGCCCCGGCGGTATTCGGACGTCTCCTCGGGCTGGCGCGCGAATCCCCCCGTTCCCATCAGCTTGTTGTTGACTGTCAGATGGGGCCGTTGGTCGGGGCCCCGCTCCGAGCCGGTGACGTGCTTCCAGCCCCTGTCCGACAGGAAACGATGGTCGCCGCTGGCGATCAGCTCGGTGGCGTCTTCGAGCGTGACGCGGTAGGCGGGCTTGACCGTCGACCAGTGCGCAAGGACCTGCGTCTTGACGTACCGGCGATAGGTGCCTCGCCTGGTCGTGCCGTAGATCTCGTCGCCGACCCGGACGTCGGCGAGGGCCTTGGTGCGGCCATCGCCCATCAGGACCGGCGTCTCGCCCGATACACAGTAGGCACAGGCATGACTGCATCCTCGGTATGGGTTGATGGTCCAGTTGAACGGGAGGAAGTTGCCGGGGACATGGTTGATGACGGTCTTGGCTTCGACCTCGATGAACTCGATGCCGCGGAACTCGGGCGTGTCAAACGTCCGCCGGGCTACCTCGAACAGGGCCTCTCGCTCCATCAAGGTGCAAGTATAGAACACGTGTTCGATTTCCGGAAAGCGCAACCGCTCTGGGTGCGGGGGGGTCAGGCCCGGACTGGCGCGGCGGCCTCGCACTTCACCAACCGGACCATCGTCCCCGGCCTGCGAGGAGTGCCTTCCCGGATGGTGATCTCGTCCATGAGCGCGGTCATCAACAGGATGCCGCGGCCGGTCGGGCCGTCGATCTCGGGCATGGGCAGCTGCCGGTCGAAGATCCCCTCGTCCTCGACCACGACCTCGGTGCAGCCCGCCGCGCAGCGCCAGGTGACCCTCACCGTCCGGGTCGAGGCGTGGAGCACCGCGTTCACGCAGGCCTCGGACGTGGCCAGGACCACGTCGTCCGCGACCGCTTGGGACAGGGCATTGGCGGCGGCCTGCTCGCGGATGAACTGACGCACCGGATACAGCGACGACGGATGGGACCGGAAGGTCCGGACGACCGGGACGGCTGTTTGAAGCGCCATCTTGGGTGACATCCCCCGAGGAGTGCTGTTCACGGGCGGTTCCCTGCGAAGAGGGACCTGCCCGCCGCTCCCGCCTTCCAAACGCCCGCTCGAGCCCGAAATGTTCCCCTGCCGCTGCCCCGTAGACCGATGCGGCGAAGGGCGTCCCGGCCAGGGTGCCCACCGACACTGCCCTCGTTCGCCGTCAAGCGCGGGCTCCCCGGAGGATCTCGATGCATCGCGAGTGCGAGTCGACCGGTCGTGCGGCCATTGTGCCTCAGGCCGCGGCGGTCGTGTTTCGGGCCCCGGACCAGCGGTTTTCCCGGTCGGCCGGGCGGGAAAGGAATTCGGGGAGCCCCCCGGCGAAGCTCTCTGTCCCCTGGAAGGAGGAACCGTGCTTGGCACCCTCTCGCTTGGCGCCCTCGCGATGGCGGCAGGAGCGGCGACGGTCCTGTGGATCATCGCCGTCGTCCTGGTCATCGCCGGCATCGTGACCCTGATACGTGGGGGAGTGCTGGCCGGCGTGGTCCTGATCGTGGTTGGCCTGCTGATCGGCCCCGGCGGCGTCAGCATCTTCCGCTGACCGTCGTCCACCTGCCCGCCGGCGAGGGGACCGCGAACCGCTCCCCTCGCCGCCGGTGGCGGGTCTCCCCTTCACACGTTCCCATGCGCTCCGCGTGAAGCGCGCAGGCCGAGCGCTGTGCCAGACTCCTGGACGTGCCGACGTTCGAGGAACTGGACAAGCTCTCGTCGCGCGAGCTTCACGACCGGGCGATCAGCCTGGCCCGCAAGCGACTTGACGTCGGATTCTTCTGGAAGCTCGTGCAGGAGATCCCGGCGGCGGAGGCAGCGGCGGGCGACATCGCCGAGGCGGAGTCCGACGTCATCCACACCTATCTCGGCCAGATCCACGACGCCATGCACGCAAGCGAGGGCAAGCTGGCCGACGCCCTCCGTCCGCTGTACATCGAGTACCTCTTGGAGCACGGATAGCGCCGACTCCAGGCGACCGGCTCCTGGCTGGGCCAAAGTGCGCCGGGCAGGACTTGAACCTGCGACCCGCTGCTTAGAAGGCAGCCGCTCTATCCAGGCTGAGCTACCGGCGCTCGCGTTTGGCCATTCTACGAGGGCGAACGCCCGGAGCCGGTGATCCCGGCCGGCCCTACCAGGTGGGGAGGCGGCCGAGCAGGCGGAGCGGGCCGGGGAACTTGTAGCCGTACTTGAGGAGCGACTTCGCGCCCTCCAGGTGCTCCTCGGGGCTTCGCTGGTCGAACCCCAGGGAGTCCGCCACCCGGTCGATCAGGTTGAAGTGGAACGACACCGTGATGGCTTCGATCAGCGCCTGCTCGCCGACACCGGCTTCCAGGACCGCCCGGGCGTCGTCCGGGCCGAGCTCACCGGGCGTCAGGGTCATCTTCCGAACGAACCCGAGCGCGGCACGCAGCCCGTCCGGGACCGGCGCGGTGCGGTAGTCCTCGAACACGGCGAGCGTGATCTCCTCGCCCAGCTGCGTCGACGCGACCGCGCCGTGAGCCCCCGTTCAGAACGGACACTGGTTGAGGTAGGACGTGTACGCGGCGAACAGCTCGCGCTCGCCCACGCTCCAGTCCGAGGGGCCGCGCATGGCGTCCTGAAGCGCGTCGCTCCACGGGGCCCCCCAGAAGCCGGAACGGTAGTTGATCGTGCGCACCACGTCCGGGGCCGGTTGCTTCCTGCCGATCAGCCACACGAACGCCCGGTTGGGCCATCGGTTCCCGCGCCTCACGTTGGCCAGCCGCATCGTCAAGCTCCCCGTTCGGAGGGAACGCCTGGGGAGGTTCGGGCCGCTTCCAGCGCTCGGAGTGCGGTGTCCAGGCGGTGCCTGGCCGCGCCGAACGCGGCCGAGATGCTGAGCTCGAAGATCTGGTCTTCGGACCAGCCGGCCTCGCGGAGCTCGTCGATGTTCCGGTCCACGATCCTGTAGGCGTGGCGGTGGATGCTCTGCACGTACCGGTCGGCCAGGGCATCGTCCACCGAGTGACCCTCGAAGGCCTTCCGGCGCGCGGACGGCTGGAGCCGGCCCGGCCCGTCGAGCACCCGCGCCTGAAGCTTTTCGAGCTTCTGCGAGAAGCGCGTCCTCACGGTGGTCCCCCCGTCCTCCTGGAGTCGATTCGAGCGGGCGAAGGGAATCGAACCCTCACCACCAGCTTGGAAGGCTGGAGCTCTACCATTGAGCTACGCCCGCGCGCAGGTAACTGTAGCAGCGCGTCCCCGGACTCCCGTCATACTTCGGCCGTGCACCTGTCGTTTCGCCTGGTCGACGTGTTCGCAGAGCGGCCCCTCGAGGGGAACCAGCTGTGCGTGGTGCCCGACGCCGCGGATCTCGACACCGAGACCATGCACGTCGTGGCGCGGGAGATCGGGTTCTCTGAGACGGCCTTCGTCACGGGGATCGACGGCGATCGGTACGACCTGCGCATCTTCACGCCGGGCAAGGAGATGCCCTTCGCCGGGCACCCCACCGTGGGGACCGCCTTCCTGCTGGTGTTGGAGGGCCGAATCGGGTCGCCGGCCGTCCAGCGCGTGGCGGCGGGGGAGTTTCACGTCGAGGCCGACATGGCGGCCGGCACGGCTCGGGTCCGACAGCTGGCTCCGACGTTCGGTGCGGAGATGCGTGACCCCGAACGGCTGTCCGGCGCGCTGGGCCTTTCACCGGAGGACATCCATCCGGAGCTTCCCGCGCAGGTCGTCTCCACCGGGCTGGCCCACTTCTTGGTCCCCGCTGCCACTCCCGACGCCGTGACGGACGCTCGGCCGAACCAGCGAGTGCTGTCGGAGGTCGTGCGGGAGGCCGGGACCGACGGCCTGTACCTGTTCGCGGTCACGGAGGAGGGAGCGAAGGCGCGGTTCTTCGGGGAAGGCATCGGCATCGACGAGGATCCCGCCACCGGTTCGGCGGCAGGGCCGCTCGGGGCGTACATGGCCGCGCGCGGGCTCGGCGGCCTCCCCGGGCACCTAATCGTCCGCCAGGGCGTGGAGGTGGGCCGCCCCAGTGCCCTGCACGTCGAGGTCACGGCCGAAGGCGACTCGTGGGAGGTGTGGGTGGGCGGCGGCGTGTTCGTGGTGGGGAGAGGGGAGTTCGAACTCCCCGGCGCCTAGAATCCTCCCAGCGGGGCGTGGCGCAGCTTGGTAGCGCGCGTGCTTTGGGAGCACGAGGCCGCCGGTTCGAATCCGGCCGCCCCGACTGGGTTTCACCCCTCGCCGCCCTGACGGTGCAGACTCCCTCGAACAATGTCGACCGAAGAGCCACTCGCCGGCTGGCGAGCGTCCCGTCTCGGGCCCCTGGGGGTCGTGGCGCTGGTCTCGTCGTTCGACCTGTGGGTCCTCCGCGCGCAGCGGGTCCCCACGCCGAACCTGAACGACGGGAGCGTGCACGCCGCGATGGCGCGGTGGGCGGAGCAACGGATCTCCTCCGGCCACCTCCCGCTTGACGGGTGGTTCCCGTACCTCCAGCTGGGGTCGTCCCAGTTCCACCATTACCAGAGCTTCCCCCACATAGTGACGGGGCTCCTCGGCGTGCCGTTCGGTACGGATCGGGTGTTCTACTGGGTCCTGTACCTGCTGCTCGCGCTGTTCCCGGTCTCGGTGTACCTGGGGGCCCGGATGATGGGGTGGGGCCGGTGGCCCGCCGCGCTGGCCGCCGTGGTCTCCCCGCTTCTGGTGAGCAAGCCGAGTCTCGGCTACGAGTGGGCCAGCTACACGTGGCAGGGGTCGGGGGTGTGGGCGCAGCTGTGGGGGATGTGGTTCCTTCCGCTCGCCGTGGGCTCGGCGTCCAGGGCCATCCAGGGCCGAGGCTCGCTGGCGCTGGCCGCGGTGTTCGTGTCGTTCACCGTCGTGTCGCATTTCCAGACGGGGTATCTGGCGCTGCTGATGGTGGTGGCCTTCACGTTCGTCTCGCTGAAAGGGCTTCGCGGGCGCCTGGTGCGGGGTGCGGCCGTGTTCGGCGGCGCGCTGCTGCTGTCGGCCTGGCTGCTGGTGCCGCTGGTCACGGACGAGCGGTGGAGCCCGGTGAACGAGTTCACCGCCGGGACGTTCTACGCGGACTCGTTCGGTGCCCGGAAGGTCCTGGGATGGCTGTTCAGCGGGCAGATCTTCGACTCGGGCCGGTTCCCCGTCGTGAGCCTCCTGGTGGCGGTGGGGGCGCTGGTGTGCCTGGTCCGGTGGCGGCGGGACGAACGGGCCCGCTCGGTCCTCGCCCTGTTCGTGGTCAGCCTGCTGCTGTTCTTCGGGCGGCCCACGCTCGGGGCCATGCTGAACCTGCTCCCCGGGACGAAGGACATGTTCCTGCGCCGGTACGTCTTCGGGGTGCACCTGGCCGGGATCCTGATGGCGGGGGTGGGTCTGGCCTGGATGGGCCGCGTGGCGTTGGGGGCCGGTCGGCGATTCGTGCCCCGGGTCCGCCCCGCGGCGGCGGTCGCCGTGCTGGTGGCCGCGCTGGTCGGGATCCTCGCGCCGGCGTGGGTGGAGCGAGCCGACTACGAGGCCCTCGGCGCCTCGTGGATGGCCCAGCAGCGGCAGGCCGATGCCACCGATGGCGCCGCGCTCCAGGTCCTGGTGCGGCGAGCCCAGGAGCTCGGCGGCGGCCGGATCTACGCCGGGCTCCGGTCGAACTGGGGGGCCGACTACAAGATCGCCTTCGTGCCGGTGTACGCGTGGCTGCTGGACCACGACGCCGACGCCGTGGGGTTCACGCTGCGAACCAAGTCCCTCTCGGCCGACGTGGAGCCGTACTTCGCCGAGTCGGACCCCTCCGACTACCCGCTGTTCGGGATCCGCTACCTGATCCTGCCGGCCGACCGGACCCCGCCGGTGGTGGCGACCCTCATCGAACGCCGGGGCCGGCACACGCTGTGGAGGGTCGCGACCACCGGGTTCGTTCGGGTCGTGGATACCGTCGGGCCGCCCATCGTGGCCGACCGGACGAACCTGGGGGCCCGGGCGGCGTCCTTCCTGCGTTCGACGGACCTGGCGGAGGGCCTGTACCCGACGGTCGCGTTCGGGGGCGCCACGGCGGCGCGCCCCACGGCCTCGTCCCGGCATCCGCCGTCCGGCCCCGCGGGGCGGGTCCTGCACGAGGTCGATGCGCTTCCGGACGGATTCGCCACCGCGACGCTCCAGGCCGACCGCCCCTCGGTGGCCCTGCTGGCGGCGTCGTTCGATCCCCGGTGGACGGCCCGGGTCGACGGGAGAACGGTGCAGACGCAGATGGTCGCCCCGAGCCTGGTGGGCGCGCCGGTCACGCCCGGACGGCACACGATCGCGTTCGTCTACCGGCCCTATCCGCTGTACTGGGTCCTGCTGGCGATCGGGGCGGCGGCGCTGGCAGGGCTGATCATGGTCCCTCGGGCCCGGCGGCGCCGAGTGGCAACGCATCGCCGGGAGGGATGACGTCGTCCGGAGGCCTCAGCTCCGCCCGCACCCCGAGCAGCCGAACCGGCCGGTCCAGCTCGAAGCGCTCCAGCGCCGCGAGCGCGGCGGCTTCCACCTCGGCCGGGTCCATCGAGGGCGGCGCCACCGCCACCCCGTGCGTTGCGGTCACGAAGGGAGCGAACCGGACCTTCACCACCACCCGCGTGGCCGGGCGTCCCAGGCGACCGACGTCGTCCACCACCTGGCGGGCCAGCCGGCGGACCTCCGCTCGGATGGCTTCCGGGTCCACCAGGTCACGCTGGAACGTCGTTTCCCGGCTGGTGGACCTGGCCACGTGGGGCTCGGGATGGACCCGGTCCGGACCGTCCCCGCGGGCCAGGGCCCGAAGCCACGGCCCGGTGTTGGGCCCGAACGCGCCTGCCAGGACGACCTCGTCCGCACCGGCCAGGTCCCGGACCGTCCTGATGCCGAACGCGGCCAGCCGGCGGCCCGTCTTCCCTCCAACGCCCCACAGCGCTTCCACCGGCCGTGAGCCCATCACGCCGAACCAGTTCTCCGCCGTCAGGACGAACACGCCGCCTGGCTTGTCCATCCCCGATGCGATCTTCGCGTGCAGCTTGTTCTGCCCGATCCCCACGGAGCAGGACAGCCCGGTCCGGTCCAGCACGGCCCGCTGAAGCTCGCGCGCGAAGGACACCGGATCGTCCGAGTCCACCTCCAGAAAGGCCTCGTCCCACCCGGCCACCTCCACCACCGCCGGAAGCGTCCTGAGGGTTGCCATGACCTGATCGGACGCCGCGTGGTACGCGGGGCCGTCCACCGGAAGGAACACGGCCTCCGGGCACCGCCGGGCGGCCGTTCGAAGCGGCATGCCGGAGGCGACCCCGTACCGCCGGGCCTCGTAGGAGGCGGTCGACACGACGCCCCGCTGGCTTGGGTCGCCGGACCCGCCCACCACCACGGACTTCCCGCGAAGCTCGGGGTGTCGCAGGATCTCGACGGCCGCGATGAACTGGTCGAGGTCGACGTGGAGGATGTGCCGAGGCGGCGTCAACGAATCCAGCGGCGATGGAACTCGAATGTGCCCGATCAGCCGACCGGCTGGGGCTCCATCTCGACGGCCTCGACGGCCTCGACGGCCTCGGTGGCCTCGACCGGCTCGACGGGCCCGATCGCTCCGGGGGCCTCCACCGCTCCGGCCGCTCCCACGACTTCGGTGGTGCACGCTTCCTCCTCGGGACGGCCGCTGCCCTCCAGCACCTTCGCCAGGAGGCTTCGGAGCGCGCTCAGCTCCTCCCCGGACAGATGACGGGCGAAGTGCTGCTCCACGGCGGACATGAAGGCCGGGAACGACTCGCGCAGCATGCGCCGCCCCGCCTCCGTGATGACGGCGTAGGTCCCCCGGCGGTCGGTTCCGCACTTGGATCGTTCGATGAGACCGGACTCCTCCATGCGGTCCGCCAGCCGCGTCAGGCCGCTCTTGGAGAGCAGCACCTCCCGGGCCAGCTCCTGCATGCGCATCGCGCCGCCGTCCGATCGGGACAGGCGAACCAGCACCTCGTGCCACGACACCGGGAGCCCGTGGCGGGCCAGCAGCTCCGACTCCACGCCCTCCACCACCGCGGCCTGGGTGCGCAGCAGCGCCACCCACGTCTGGAGGCGTTCGTCGTCCGAGGGCACGAACTGGACTTCCACATCCACATGCTACCAAGGAAACGGTTGACAACTCAACGATCTCCAGATAAAGTTGCGCGGTGAACGGTTGCGAGAGCAACCACCGGATTCCGGGTCAGGCCCGGAGGAGATGGGAAGGAGCAGTGGCCATGGAGCACACCGGAACCAGGGCGGTGCTGGACGGGATCGAGGTCCCGGCCCCGGGCACCTGGGAGATCGATCCGGCGCACTCGGGCGTCTCGTTCGTGGCCCGCTACATGATGCTGACGAAGGTCCGGGGCCACTTCACCCGGTTCTCCGGAAAGATCAACGTGGGGCCCTCGGTGGAGGAGTCGTCGGTGGAGGTCAGCATCGACCCGACGTCCATCGACACCGGGATGGAGATGCGCGACAACCACCTGCGCAGCCCGGACTTCTTCGAGGTGGAACTGTTCCCGGAGATCACCTTCAAGAGCACGCGGGTGGAGCGGACCGACAAGACGAACCTGAAGGTCGTCGGCGACCTGACCATCCGGGGCGTCACCCGCCCGGTGGTGCTGGACGTGGAGTACCAGGGGCTGGGGATCGGCCTCCGCGGCGACACCCGGGCGGCCTTCACGGCCTCCACGGAGATCGACCGCGAGGAGTTCGGCGTCTCCTGGAACCAGAACCTGGAGACCGGTAGCGTGCTTGTGGGGAAGAAGGTCCGCATCGAGCTCGACGTGCAGGCGGTCGGCGCCGCCAAGGCCGAGGCCGCCTAGCCTGGCGGTCTAGTTGTAGCCTCCGGGCGCGTCCTCGGGCAGGGAAGTGAACAGCTCGACGATGGCATTGTGCAGCGCGCCGTTCGTCGTGAGGGCGGAAGCCTGATCGGCGAGCGGCGCGCCGTCGAGCGTGGTCATCCGTCCGCCTGCCTCCTCCACGATCACCTGCACCGCGGCGAAGTCCCAGGTCCGAAGGATGGTCTCGAGCATTGCGTCGGCCGAACCGCGGGCCACCAGCATGTGGCCCCAGAAGTCGCCGAAGCCGCGGCTCCGCCGGGCCGTCTCCACGACCGCGCGGTAGGGGCCCGCGAACGGTCCGGACAGCCAGTCCTTCATCCCGCTCGAGCACACCATGGACTCGGCAAGCCCGCCCGTCGATGACACCCGGATGGCCTGGCCGTTCAGCGTGGCGCCGCCCCCCCGGGACGCCGCGTAGCGCTCGCCGAGGGCCGGCGCGCTGGCCACTCCCACCACGGGCTGGCCCTCGACCATCAGCGCGACGAGCGTCCCCCAGACCTGGATGCGGTCGGTGAAGTTCTTCGTCCCGTCCACGGGGTCGATCACCCACACCCGTCCGGACGCGCCCTCCAGCCCGCCCTCCTCGCCCAGGACGGCGTCCCCGGGGAAGCGCGTGGCGAGCTCGGCCCGGATCATCTCCTCGACCCGGACGTCCGCCTCGGTCACCGGTGTCTGGTCGGCCTTCTGCCGGACCTCGAACGGCCGGGAGAACACCTCGAGGGTGATGCGGTCGGCGTGGTCCGCGAGCTCACCGGCGAACCGGAGCTCCTCTTCGAACATGGGGCCACAGCCTACCGGCCTCGTCTGGACGCGTTTCCGCGGATTTCGACTACCCTCGGAGCACGATGGAGACGACCGTCGAGCAGTCGGGAAAGCACGGGGTGAAGCTGACCGTGGAGGTTCCCGCGGAGGAGTTTGCGAAGGATCTCGATCGGGCGTACCGCAGGGTCGGACAGCAGGTCCGCGTGCCCGGATTCCGCAAGGGCCATGTTCCCCGCAGGATCATCGACGCGCAGATCGGCAGGGACACCGTGCTCGACGAGTTCGTCCAGGACGCCCTTCCCAGCTACTACGGCCGGGCCGTCCGCGAGCACGAGCTGGCCCCCATCTCCGACCCCGATATCAACATCGAGCAGGTCGAGGAGGGGAAGCCGCTGATCTTCACCGCCACCATGGAGGTCCGCCCCCGCCTGGAGCTCGACGACTACAAGTCGATCGATGTGCCCATGCCCTCGACCGAGGTCACCGAACGAGACGTCGACGAGTTCGTCGACCGGCTGCGGGAACGCTTCGCCGAGCTCGAGTCGGTGCCGCACCCCGCCCGGCGGGGCGACTACGTGGTGATCGACATCCGCTCCTACATCCACGACGTCGAGATCGAGGAGCTGTCGGGGAAGGACCAGCTCTACGAGGTGGGCTCGGGCCAGATCGTGCCGGAGCTCGACACGGAGCTCGAGGACAAGCGCAAGGGCGAGATCCTGAAGTTCAACGCCACGCTGCCGGAACGGTTTGGCAACCGCGCGGGCCAGGAGGTCACGTTCCAGGTCCTGCTGAAGGAGGTCAAGTCGAAGCGGCTGCCGGTTGTGGACGACGAGTTCGCCAAGATGGCCTCGGAGTTCGACACGCTGGCCGAGCTCCGGGAGGACCTCCGGACCAAGCTGGCCGACGTGAAGCGGCAGGAGGCCAGGGCCGAGCTTCGCGACCTGGTGCTCCAGGAGCTGATCTCACGGGTCGACGTGGACCTCCCGGAGACCCTGGTGGATCACGAGACCGCGCATCGCGTGGAGCGGGCCAGGGAGCAGGCGGAGCGGGCCGGACGGACGCTGGAGGACGTGCTCCAGGAGCAGGGCTGGGACGAGCTGCGGTTCCGGGTCGACGCCCGTGACCACGCCGTCCGGGCCATCAAGGCGGACCTGGTGCTGGAGGCGGTGGCTCGCCAGGAAGGCATCGAGGTGAGCTCGGAGGAGCTCCAGGCGGCCGTCGCGGACCTGGCCCAGGCGCTGGGAAGAGACGTCAAGGACATGGCCCGGACGCTGGAACGGACCGGACAGGTCACGTCACTGGCCGGTGATATCATCCGCTCGAAGGCCCTCGACGTGTTGGTCGAGGCGGCGGAGGGAGTGTCGGAGGAAGGATCCCTCAAGCGGGAGGACCCCCCCGCCGAAGGCTCTTCCCAGGCACCCGAACGAGACCAAGGGGCAAACGAATGAAGGACTATCTGGTTCCCATCGTCATCGAGCAGACCAACCGCGGGGAGCGCTCGTTCGACATCTACTCGCGGTTGCTCAAGGAGCGCATCGTGTTCCTGGGAACGCCGATCGACGACCAGGTCGGGAACCTGGTGATGGCGCAGCTGCTGCACCTCGAGTCGGACGACCCGGACAAGGACATCAACCTGTACATCAACTCGCCGGGCGGCGACATCACGTCGCTGTTCGCGGTGTACGACACCATGCAGTACATCCGTCCCGACGTCTCCACCATCGTGATGGGCCAGGCCGCGTCGGCCGCGGCGGTGCTGCTGGCGGCGGGAGCCAGGGGCAAGCGGTTCGCCCTGCCGCACTCCCGCGTGCTGATCCACCAGCCCCATGGCGGGGCCCAGGGGCAGGCCGTCGACATCGAGATCCAGGCCCGGGAGATCCTGCGCTACCGCAAGCTCCTGGACGAGATCCTCTCGATGCACACAGGCCAGCCCTTCGAGAAGATCTCCAAGGACACCGACCGGGACTTCATCATGACCGCCGAGCAGGCGAAGGAGTACGGCCTCATCGACGAGGTCATCTCCAGCAGGAAAATCCGTCCGGAACTTGCTGCGGCCGCCGTCGTCGGCTCGTAGGATTGCGAGGGGCCTGCCGGGGAGCCCATCCCGGCGGGCGAGGAACGGAGGGTGGGGGCCGGGGAGCGATGGCGAAGTTCGGAGATTCGGACCTGTTGAAGTGCTCCTTCTGCGGGAAGTCGCAGAAGCAGGTCAAGAAGCTGATCGCGGGTCCGGGCGTCTACATCTGCGACGAGTGCATCGACCTCTGCAACGAGATCATCGATGAGGAGCTCTCCGAGACCTCCGAGCTCCGCCTGGAGGAGCTCCCCAAGCCCCGCGAGATCTTCGAGTTCCTGGACGACTACGTGATCGGCCAGGAGCAGGCCAAGAAGGTCATGGCCGTCGCGGTCTACAACCACTACAAGCGGATCCAGGTCGGCGCCAAGGACCACGAGGTCGAGCTCCAGAAGTCGAACATCATCACCCTGGGGCCGACGGGGTGCGGGAAGACGCTGCTCGCCCAGACCCTGGCCAAGATGCTGAACGTCCCGTTCGCCATCGCGGACGCCACGGCGCTGACGGAGGCCGGCTACGTCGGTGAGGACGTCGAGAACATCCTGCTGAAGCTGATCCAGGCCGCCGACTACGACGTGAAGAAGGCGGAGACCGGGATCATCTACATCGACGAAATCGACAAGATCGCCCGGAAGTCCGAGAACCCTTCCATCACGCGGGACGTCTCCGGCGAGGGCGTGCAGCAGGCCCTGCTGAAGATCCTGGAGGGGACGACGGCGTCCGTTCCACCGCAGGGCGGACGCAAGCATCCGCACCAGGAGTTCATCCAGATCGACACCACGAACATCCTGTTCATCTGCGGCGGCGCGTTCGCCGGCCTGGAGAAGGTCATCGAGCATCGCGTGGGCAAGAAGGGCATCGGGTTCGGGGCCGACATCCGCCGGGCCGAGGACAAGGACATTGGCGAGATCCTTTCCCACGTCCTGCCGGAGGACCTGCTCAAGTACGGGCTCATCCCCGAGTTCGTGGGCCGGCTCCCGGTGATCACGTTCGTGCACAACCTGGACCGGCAGGCGCTGATCGACATCCTCACGAAGCCGAAGAACGCGCTCGTGAAGCAGTACCAGAAGTTCTTCGAGTTCGACGGCGTCGAGCTCGACTTCACCGAGGACTCGCTCGAGGCGATCTCCGACCAGTGCCTGCTGCGGGGGACCGGCGCGCGCGGCCTGCGGGCCATCATGGAGGAGGTGCTGCTCAACGTGATGTATGAGCTGCCCTCCCGCAAGGACGTCACCCGCTGCGAGATCACCGCCGAGGTCGTGCTCTCGGGCGTCAACCCCACGCTCGTCCCCCGCGAGGTGGCGGCGAAGACCACCCGCACGCCGAAGGAACGCACGGCCTAGGACGCTCGAGCGTCAGGCGATCGCGTAGAGCTGCCAGTCGCCGGGAACGCCCTTCAGGTGGTGGGTTCCCCGCTCCTCGAAGTCGATCCCTGAGCCCGCAACCAGGTCCCTGACCGTCTGCGACGCGAGGATCTCGCCCGCCCCCGCGGTCGAGGCGACTCGGGCACCGACGTGGACCGCGATCCCTCGGACCTTGTCGCCAACGACCTCGCACTCACCGGTGTGCAGCCCGATGCGAATTTCGACGCCGATTTCACGGACCGAAGCAAGCACCGCACGGGCACACCGGATCGCCGCCGTGGGTGACTCGAACCAGGCCAGGAACCCGTCGCCCGCGGTGTCGACCTCGCGGCCGCCGAAGCGGCGCAGCTCCTCACGCACTCGGGCGTCATGTACCTGGAGCAGGTCGGCCCACGCGCGATCGCCGACGGCCCGCGCTCGCTCGGTCGATCCGACGATGTCAGTGAACATCACGGTGGCGACGATCCGGGCCGGCTCGGCGACGCCTCGACGCCCGGTCAGGAACTCCTCGACCTCGTCGGCGATCGCGTCGGTGTCGCCGGACCACAGGACGAAGTCATCGCCCGGCAACTCGACCCACCGCGCTCCCGGGATCCGCTCCGCGAGATATCGCCCGTTCTCGACGTCGTTGACGCGGTCGCCGGTCCGGTGCATGACGAGGGTCGGCACCGTCAGGCGAGGGAGGAGGGGCCGAACGTCCACCGCCTTTTCCATCTCCGACAGCAAGAGCAGGGCGCCGGGACTGGCGCCGGCACGCATCAGGGTCTCATACCATCGACGGAAGGCCGGATCGGCGGCTAGTGAGGGGAAGCCCGTCCAGACCCCTTCCGCCTTTCCCCACCTGGTCTTCACGTGGTCCCGGAGCTCGTCATCTCGTTCGTCGGTCCACCCAAACGGGTAGTCCTCGCTCCAGCTTGCCTTGGCGAACGTACCGCACAGGATGAGTCCATTGACTCGCTCCGAATGGGCGACGGCGGCCGCGATGGCCGGGGGGCCGGTGTCGGCGTTGCCGAACAGCGTCGCTCGTTCGCTTCCCGCGGCGTCGAGCACCGCGATTAGGTCGGCCACCCGCTCGTCCAGGGTGGGGATGTCGGTCAGTCGATCCGAGAGCCCGAGGCCACGGGGGTCCATGAGGATCAACCGGCAGAATCCGGCGAGCCGGGTCAGGAACCGGCTCACTCTGGGCTCGTCCCACTGAACCTCGAGGTGGGTCACCGACCCCGGCACGAACAGAAGGTCGGGGCCCGAGGACCCCACCACCTGGTACGCCAGGGCGGTCTCCCCGTTCCAGGCGTACGACGTCTCCGGCCGGCTCATGCTCGAATCGTGGGCCCTCGGATGGGAATGGCGCAAGGACGCTAGCGCCGTTTGACGCGCCCCGGCCTTGCTGTGACCATCCACGTCCATGGGCAACGGGCTGGTCGATCCGCTCCGACACAACTCGTGGGCCACGGGGCAGCTGCTCGCGTTCTGTCGTGGTCTCCGACCGGAACAGCTCCAGGCCACCTCGGAGGGGAACTACGGCTCGATCCTGGCCACGCTCCAGCACGTCATCGGGGCCGAGGGCCGGTACCGTTTGCGGCTGTCCGGCCAGCAACCGCAGTGGCCGCGCGCTCCCGAGGAGGTCGACGACCTCGGCGAGCTCACCCGGATGGCCGAGGACAACGCCGCTTACTGGGACGAGCTGGCCACGGGTGACTTCGACGGGGACCGGGTGTGCTCCTGGGTGTCGACCGTCAGCGGCGCGCACACCGAGGCCGCGGCCGGCATGCTGGTGGCACAGGTGCTGAACCACGGGAACGAGCACCGCGCCCAGATCTTCACCATCCTGACCACCATCGGCGTCGAGCCTCCCGACCTGGACGCGTGGTCGTACGGCCTGGCCACGGGCCGGTTCCGGGAAACGCCGCCACGGGCGGAACCGACGGCGTAAGAGCTCAACCCAGAAGGTCGAGCAGCGCACGGGACTGGTCGATCTCGCGCAGCGACGACAGGTCCTCGAACACCGGGAGCGCGGCGCCGAGGCTGTCCCTGGCGCGCTCCGTGTCGCCCCCGGCGATCTGGGCTTCCGCCATGCGGAGCTCGGTGAACGCATGCTCCCATCGGGCGCCGATCTCTCCGAACCGTTCGCGGGCGGCCCCGAGACGTTCGATCGCCTCGGCGGGGTCTCCAGCGGCGAGCGCCGCGCGGCCCTCCAGCCGGTCCGCGTGGGCGGAGAGCGCCAGCAGGCCCCCGCGGTCGGACAGGTGGCGGGCCCTGCCGACGACCTCGGCCACCCGCTGCCAGTCCCCGGCCTCGGCCACCAGGTCGCACTCCATCTCCGGGGCGACGGCCGAGCCCTGCGTCCGGGTGGCCAGGGCCGCCTCGATCAGCGAGCGCGCCGCGTCCGCTTCGCCCCGCCGGGCCCGAACCAGGGCGGCCATGGCCAGGAACGGGACGATCCTCCCGACGTTCCTGGCACGAAGGCTGTCCATGACCTCCAGGAGCCGATTCGCGGCCTCCGGGTTTCCCCGCGCGTCATGCACGAACGCGGCGCAGGCGAACGGGCGGACGGCGAAGTACGGCGGGTCGGCGCGGCGGTCGCCGAGCATCCTCTCCATCAGCGAGAGGTCCTCCAGCATCGCGTCCCATTCCCCGAGCCGGAAGTTGGCGAACGCTCGCCAATTGAGACAGTGCAGGGTGGCGGAGTGCATCTGCTCCTTCACCAGCTCGTGGCCCGTTCCCGCCAGCCCTTTGGCCTCCTCGTACCGGCCGATGTCACAGCGGAGCCAGGCCGACACGGCGTAGACATCGCCCACCTCAAGGGGATCTTCGATGCGGTCGACCAGCTCCAGGCGGCGGTCGTTCACCTGCACGGCCTCGGCATACCTCCACTGCAGCCCGAGCTTCCCCTGGACGGAGTCGAGCGCTCCCGACGCCAGATCCGATCGGTCGATGCGGATGGCCATGGCGGCCGCCTCCTCGCCGAACCGCTGTGCGGCGTCGAGCTCGGCTTCGCTCGAGTGCTCGTCCGGAAAGCCCCACGGCAAGAAGGACTGTGCGGTGAGCAACCGGACCCGGGCCTCGCCGTCACCCGGGGGTAACGCGGCCAGGCCCATGTCCAGATACGATCGGACCTCCTCCTCTGGGACCCCTCCCCGCATCGAGCCGGGCCATCGCGTAGGCGTCTCCACGGCCCGCGCACACAGGTACGCGAGCAGACCGCCCTCCACGCCGGCCCGGGCCGCCGCATCCGCGGCTTGCCGCAGGTTCTCCCAGGCCGCGTCTCCCTCGTACCGGTCCATGGACGCTTGCCCCATCACCGCGAGCGCCCGGGCCCGGTCCACGTCGTCGCCGGCGATCGACAGCGCGGACTCGCCCAGCCGGTACGCCTTCTCCGACGCCAGCTTGCTCCTGGCGTCCTCGGCCGCGGCCATCAGGTAGGTGAACGCCTTGCGCCTCAGCTCGGCCGTGACGGTCCCCTCGCCGCCTCCCTCCCGCGCGGCCCGGTACGCGGTGTCGTAGTGATGGGCCAGCAGCTCCGAGTACTCGCGCCACCGTTCGCCCGTGGTCTCCTCCAGCCACCGGGCAACCGCGGCATGGGCGGGCACGCGTTCCCGCCGAGGGATGGTCTCGTACGCCACGTCCCTGGTCAGCACGTGCTTGAAGGCGAACTCCGGCTCGCCCGTGATCGAGGACGACAGCCGGGACAGCACCAGGTCCCGTTCCTCCAGGTGGCCGAGGCTCGCGTCGAGGGCGGACGCCTCACCGTTCAACAGGCGACGAACCGGGCCCGGCCAGAACACCCGGCCCACCACCGCGGCGCTCTGGAGCGCGTGCTTCTCGGGCGGGGCCAGCAGGTCGATGCGGGCGGCCAGCACACCCTGGACGGTGTCGGGGATGAGGACGTCGCCGATGTCCTCCGCGGCCCGCCATCGGTCTCCGGACCGGACGATCCGGCCCTCGTCGATGAGGTGGCGGACGATCTCCTCGAGGAAGAACGGGTTTCCTTCCGCTCGTTCCAGGATCCGGCGGTGCACCGATTCGGGAAGGTCCTCCACCGCCAGCAGGAACCCGACCAGCCGATCGGCGTCGGCGGGGGAGAGGGGCTCGAGCCCGATCGACGAGAAGTTGCGCTTTCCCCCGCCCCATCCGGGCCGACGGCCGGTCAGCTCCGGGCGGGCCGGGCAGACCAGTAGCAGCGGCCCCTGGACCCGGTCGGCCAGGTCCTCCAGGAGGTCGAGCATGGCTCCGTCGGCCCAGTGGATGTCCTCGAGGATGGCGACGACGGGGGAGCGGGCGGCGAGGGCGGAGAAGAAGGAGCGCCACGCGGCGTGGACATCCAGGCGGACCTGGCGCGGCTCCATGGTTCGGAAGGGGTATGCAGGGTCCTCCAGCCCGACGGTGTAGGCCAGCGCGGCCGCGGCCCGCGGCGGGTCCGCGGCCACGTCCGGCCCGATCAGGTCGAGGGCGGATCGGCCGATCTTGTCCAGGGCAACCTCGGGAGGATCGCTGTCCAGCACGCCGGCGTGCCCCTTAAGGATCTCCGCGAGCGGCCAGTAGGTGACTCCCTCGCCGTACGGAAGGCATCGCCCTCGCAGGAGGAGGGGCTCCGGCTTGGTTCCGGCCAGCCGGGCCAGGAACTCCGATGTGAGGCGGCTCTTGCCCACGCCGGGGTCCCCGTAGATGGTCACCAGGTTGGCCCGGCTCTCCGTCGAGGTCCGGCCGTACACCGTCTCCAGCAGGGCCAGCTCCTGGTCCCGCCCCACCATCGGCGCCCGCAGACCGGGAACGCCCCGCTCGGGCTCCTCGGAGGTCCCGGTGAGGACCAGAACCTCCACCGGCTCCGACTTGCCCTTCAGGTCCAGCGGGCCGAGGGGGCGGAAACGGAATCCCCGCGCCGCTCGGGCCGTGCGCTCCGACACCGCGATCTCGCCGGGATCGGCCACCTGCTGGAGCCGGGCCGCCAGGTTCACGGCGTCGCCGGTGACCATAGGGTCGCCCGGGGCGGGAGCCACCGCCGCCAGCACCTCGCCGGTGTTCACGCCGATCCGGATCTGAAGGATGGTGCCGTGGGATCGGTCCAGCCGCCGGTTCACGTCCTCCAACCGGTGGAGCATCCGCCGGGCCGCGCGGAGGGCCCGGGCCGGGTCGTCCTCGTGGGCCGCGGGCACGCCGAACGCCGCCATGACCGCGTCGCCGATGAACTTCTCCACGGTGCCGCCCTCGGCTTCGATCTCCTCCCGCATGGCCGCGAAGTAGGCGGCCATGACCTCCTGGAGCTGCTCGGGATCGAGGCGCTCGCCCAAGGCCGTGGAGCCGGTCACGTCGGCGAACAGGACGGTGACCAGCTTGCGCTCCTGGCCGACCGCCGTCGGCTCGGCCACGGGCGTCCCGCACGCCGAGCAGAACCGGGCGCCCTCGGGGAGCGTTGCGCCGCACCGGGGACAGGACGCGCCGAGGGGCGTCCCGCACGATGCGCAGAACCGGGCCCGGTCCGCGTTCTGCGCGCCACAGTTCGAGCACGCCGCCATGTGCACGCGAGTGTATCGGCGGAGGCTGACGGTGAGGCACCCCCCGACCCCGGGTACGATCTGACTTTCGCCCCCCGTCCGGAAGGTTCTCGTACGGCCGTGGAACCGGAAGCAGGCGCGCCGAGGAGCATGCCCCCGCAGTACGACGCGGCCGGCACCGAGCCGCGGTGGTACGCGGAGTGGATCCGGCGCGGCCTGTTCCACCCCGTGCCGCACCAGGGCGGGCGGCCGTTCTGCATCGTGATGCCGCCCCCGAACGTCACCGGGCGCCTCCACATCGGCCACGCCCTGACCATGGGGTTCCAGGACGTGGTGACCCGGCGGGCCCGGATGCAGGGGTTCGACGCCCTGTGGCTCCCCGGCACCGACCACGCCGGGATCGCGACCCAGGTGGTCGTGGAGCGCGAGCTCTTCAAGGAGGGCATCGACCGCCGCGAGCTGGGCCGGGAGAGGTTCGTCGAACGCGTCTGGCAGTGGAAGGAGCAGTACGGCGGGGAGATCCTGGAGCAGCTCAAGGCCCTGGGGGCCTCCGCCGACTGGGAGCGCACCCAGTTCACCATGGACGAGGGGTTGTCCCGTGCCGTGCGGGTGGCGTTCGTCCGGATGTACGAGGACGGGCTGATCTACCGGGGCGAGCGGATCATCAACTGGTGCCCGAAGGACCAGACGGCGCTGTCCGACTCGGAGGTCGAGCACGAGGAGGTCGAGGGCGAGCTGGTCACGTTCCGGTACCCGCTGTCGGACGGGTCCGGCCACGTCGACGTGGCCACGACCCGGATCGAGACGATGCTCGGGGACACGGGCGTGGCGGTGCACCCGGACGACGAGCGGTACACCCCGCTGGTCGGGAAGACCGTTCGCCACCCCTTCGACGGCCGCGACCTCCCGATCGTGGCGGACGCCGCCGTCGACCCGTCGTTCGGCACCGGCGCGGTGAAGGTCACGCCGGCCCACGACCCCACCGACTTCGAGATCGCCGAACGTACCGGACTCCCTCGCCGGAACATCCTGAACGCCGACGCGACCATCTCCGACGAGGCGGCGGAGGAGTTCCGGGGGCTCGACCGGTACGAGGCCCGCCGAGCGGTCGCCGACCGGCTCCGCGCCCTGGGGTGGCTGGTGAAGGAGGAACGGCCGTACGTGCACGCCGTGGGCCATTGCTACCGGTGCGGCTCGGAGATCGAGCCGTGGCTGTCCGGCCAGCAGTGGTTCGTGGCGGTGGGCCGGCTCAAGGGGCCGGCCGCGGACGCGGTCCTGGACGGGCGGATCACCTTCCACCCGGAGCGCTGGAGGAAGCCATACCTGGACTGGATGGAGAACCTGCGCGACTGGAACATCTCCCGGCAGCTGTGGTGGGGCCACCGCATCCCGGTGTGGTACTGCGACGACGGACACGAGTTCGCGGCGGTGGAGGACCCGACCGGGTGCCCCCAGTGTGGCAGCGAGAAGATCGAGCAGGACCCCGACGTCCTGGACACGTGGTTCTCCTCTCAGCTGTGGCCATTCTCGACGCTCGGGTGGCCGGACCAGACCGAGGACCTCGCGTTCTTCTATCCCACCACGGTCCTGATCACGGGGTACGAGATCCTGTACCTGTGGGTGGCTCGCATGATCATGTCCGGCCTGTACCTGACCGGTGAGGTCCCGTTCCGGGACGTGATGATCCACGGGCTGGTCCGCGACTCGATCGGCCGCAAGATGAGCAAGTCGCTCGGGAACGTGGTCGATCCGATCGACCTCATCTCCCGGTACGGCGCCGACGCCACCCGGTTCGGGCTGGTGCGCCAGGCCACCGGCGGCCAGGACATCCCCTTCGGCGAGGCCAACGTGGAGGCCGCCCGCCACTTCGCGAACAAGATCTGGAACGCCGCCCGGCTGGTGCTCTCCGCGTATCGGGGCGGCGTGCCCTCGCTCGGGCCCGAAGGCGAGCGGACCCTCACCGAGCGGTGGCTGCTGTCCCGGCACCAGGCGTGCGTGGCCGAGGTGGACCGGGCCTTCGCGGAGTACCGGTTCTCCGACGCCGCGCAGGCGCTGCACCGGTTCGTATGGTCCGAGCTGTGCGACTGGGCCCTGGAGATGGAGAAGGGGCGCTTCCACGAGGGCTCCGACGACGAGCGGCACCGGGCCGCCGGAACGGTGGGGTGGGTGCTGGAGCGGACCCTCCGGTTGCTGCACCCGATCATGCCCTTCGTGACCGAGGAGATCTGGCAGCGCTTTTCGTCGGGCGACTCCTCCGCCTCGATCGTGGTGGCGCCCTGGCCGGAACAGCACACCGAGCACGACGACCCCAAGGCGGAGGACGCGTTCGGCCTGGTGCAGGACCTGGTGGCGCAGGCTCGGCAGTTCCGGGCCCTGGTCGGAACGGGCCCCGAGTATCGCCTGGCCGCGGCGGACTCCGCGCGCCCGGTGCTGGAGCCCCTGCGTGAGCCCCTGGAACGCCTCACGGGCGCGTCGCTGTCGTTCGGCGGGGACGACGGGGAGATGGGGGAGAGCGATCGCTTCGTCCGGCTGTCGGTTCGAGGAATCGAGGCTCGCCTGTACGTCCCGGCGGAGTTCGACCCGGCGCCCGCCCTGGCCGGCCGGCGGAAGCGCCTGGCGGACGTGGAGGCGAAGCTCGCCCAGAGCGAGGCCAAGCTCGGCAACGACGCATTCGTGTCCAGGGCCAAGCCCGAGGCGGTGGAGCGCGAGCGCGCCAAGCACGCGGAGCTGACCGCCGAGGCCGAGGCCGTGCGCCAGCAGATCCAGCTCCTCGAGCAGTTCGGTTCGTGAACTTCTCCGAAGCGCTGGCCGACCTGGAGGCCCGCCAGCCGGAGCGGATGGTCCCGGACCTGTCCCGGATCACCGCGCTGGCGGAGCTGTTGGACCATCCGGAGCGGAAGTACCCGACCATCCACGTCACCGGCACGAACGGCAAGACGACCACGGCCCGCCTCATCACCGCACTGGCCTGCGAGCACGGCCTGTCGACCGGCACCTACACGTCGCCCCACCTGCACCGGGTGACCGAGCGGCTGGCGCTGTGCGGGGACCCCATCCCGGAGGACGAGTTCGCGGAGGAGTACGAGCGGCTCCAGCCGTTCTTCCAGGAGGTGGACCGCAGGGGCGAGCTCGTGACGTACTTCGAGGCGCTCACGGCGCTCGCGTACGTCTGGTTCGCGGACAAGCCGGTGTCGCTCGGCGTGTTCGAGGTGGGGATGGGAGGTACGTGGGACGCCACCAACCTGGTGGGGGGGGACGTCGCCGTGCTCTGCCCGATCGCCCTCGACCACCCGGAGCTGGGCTCGACGGTTCGGGACGTGGCGACGGAGAAGGCCGGGATCATCAAGGCGGGGAAGGTCGCGGTGTGCCGCGAGCAGCCCGCCGAGGCGCTCCGGGTGATCGAGGCCCGGTGCGCCGAGATGGAGTCGCGCCTGCTGCTGGAGGCCCGGGACTTCGCGCTGGCCGGCCGCCTCCAGGGCGTGGGTGGCCAGGTGATCGCCGTCCAGGGCCTCCACGCCAGGTACGAGGAGCTCCGCCTGCACATGTTCGGGGACCACGTCGCCAGGAACGCCGCTGCCGCCGTGGTGGCGGTGGAGGCCTTCCTGGACCGGGCCCTGGAGCCGGAGCTCGTGGAGAGCGCGCTGGCCGCCGCGACCTCGCCGGGACGTCTGGAGGTCCTGGGGCGCCGACCGTTGCTGGTGGTCGACGGCGCGCACAACCCGGCGGGAGCCGAGGCGCTGGCTCGGGCGGCGCGGGAAGCGTTCACCTGGAAGACACTCCACCTGGTCCTGGCCTGCTCGGCGAACAAGGACATCGACGGGATCGTCCAGGCCCTGGCACCGCTCGGCCCGCGCGTCCTCGCCACCCGCAACTCGAGCGCCCGGTCGGCGCCGGTGGAACGGGTCGCGACCGCCTGCCGGGCGGCCGGCCTGGAGACGCTGGAGCTCGATTCCGTGCCCGAGGCCATCGCGGCGGCCCGCGCGGAGGCGGACGAGCCCGACCTGATCCTGGTGACGGGCTCTCTCTATACTGTCGCGGACGCCCGCCGGGCGATCGTCACGACCATCACCGATGGCTGAACAGTCGACCCTGCTCATCGTGAAGCCGGACGCGGTTCGCCGCGGGCTGGTCGGCGAGATCCTGCGCCGGGCCGAGGCCAAGGGCCTCCGCATCGAGGAGATGCGCCTCATGCACATCGACCGCGAGCTGGCCGAGCGCCACTACGCGGAGCACACCGACAAGCCGTTCTTCGGCGAGCTGGTCGACTTCATCACCTCCGGCGACGTCGTGGTGGCGAAGCTGACGGGTGAGCAGGCCATCCCCGTCCTGCGGACGCTCATGGGCCCCACCAACCCGGCAACGGCCCCGCCGGGAACCATCCGGGGCGACTTCGGGACCGTCATCACCGAGAACCTGGTGCACGGGAGCGACGCTCCCGAGTCGGCCCAGCGGGAGTTGGAGCTCTTCTTCGGGTAGGTCGGGCGGGTCGAGCCCCGGGTGTTCAGCCCGGGTGTTCAGCCCGGGCGTTCAGCCCGGGCGTTCAGCCCGGGCGACGGAACGCCAGCACGGCGTTCTGGCCGCCGAACCCGAACGAGTTCGACAGCGCGAGCCGCACGTCCGCCTTCCGGGCTTCGTTCGGCACGTAGTCCAGGTCGCAGGCGGGGTCCGGCGTCCGGTAGTGGATCGTCGGCGGGAGCACGCCTTCCGACACCGCCAGCGCCGCCGCGGCCGCTTCCACCGCCCCGGCCGCGCCCGTCATGTGGCCGGTCATGGACTTGGTCGACGAGATCGGCACCTCGTGGGCGATCTCCTCGCCAAAGGCGGCCTTGATCGCGGCCGTCTCGGCCGCGTCGTTCAGCGGCGTGGACGTCCCGTGGGCGTTGATGTACCCGACCGCCTCCGGCGGCTCGCCGGCGTCGGCCAGCGCACGCGTGAGGGCCAGCGCCGCGCCGGACCCCGACGGCTCCGGTTGCGTGATGTGGTAGGCGTCCGCGGACGCCCCGTAGCCGGCCACCTCCGCGTACACGCGAGCCCGCCGGGCCTCCGCGAGGTCGGCTCGCTCCAGGACCAGGACGCACGCCCCCTCGCCCAGCACGAACCCGTCGCGATGGGCGTCGAAGGGGCGGCTCGCCGTCTCCGGATCGGGATTCCTGGTCAGCGCCTGCATCTGGGCGAACGCGGCCACGGTGAGGGGCATGATGGCTCCCTCGCTGCCCCCGGCCAGCACCACGTCGGCCAGTCCCTCCCGGATCATCCGGTAGGCCTCGCCGACGGCGTGGGCCCCGGCGGCGCACGCCGTGACCACCGCGAAGTTCGGACCCGTGACGCCGAAGCGCATGGCCACCTGTCCGGCCGCCGCGTTCGCCATGAGGCTGGGGACCATGAACGGGCTGACCCGGCCGGGACCCCGGGTCCGCATCACCTCGTACGCCGTGAGCAGGGACTCCAGGCCGCCCACCCCGGTGGCGATCACCACGCCGGTGCGCTCCCGGTCGAGGTCGGGCTTACCGGCGTCCTCGTGCGCCAGTTGGGAGGCGGCCACCGCGAAATGCACGAAGCGGTCGGTGTGGCGTGCCTCCTTGACCTCCATCCAGTCCGTCGGCGCGAAGTCCCGGACCTCCCCGGCCAGCTTGACCGGGAGGTCGGACGTGTCGAACCGCTCGATGGGGCCGATCCCGTTCCGGCCCTCGACCAGACCGCTCCAGAAGGCGTCGACGCCGGTCCCGACGGGTGTCACCGGGCCGATGCCGGTGACGACGACCCGCGGGCGGCTGTCCGGTGCCGCGTCGCTACGCTGCGACACCGAGCTTCGAGGCGACCAGGTCGATTGCCTGCCCCACGGTCTTCACGCCTTCCATCTCCTCCTCGGGGATCTCGATCCCCATCTCGTCCTCCAGGGCCAGCACGGCCTCGGTGAGGTCGAGGGAGTCGGCGTTGAGGTCCTCGGCGAACCGGGCCTGCGGGGTCACCTGGGCCTCGGCCACGGCCAGCTGTTCGGCCAGCACCTTGCGGACCTTGTCTTCGATCTCCTGTCGGTTCATGGTCTCCTCCTTCCTCCTCGGACGGATTGCCGCGATCAGGCGGTGAGGCCGCCGTCCACGGCCAGCACCGCCCCGTTCACGTACGAGGCTTCATCCGAGCACAGGAACCGGACCACCGCCGCGATCTCCTCCAGCCGGGCCGGTCGCCCCAGGGGCGTGTTGTCGACGAGCGTCCTGCGGGCTTCCTCCGAGATGTCCGCGGTCATGTCGGTCTCGACGTAACCGGGGCAGATCGCGTTGACGGTGATCCCTCTGGCCCCGATCTCCCGGGCCAGCGCCCGCGTCATGCCGAGCAGCGCCGCCTTCGAGGCAGCGTACACGGACTGGCCGGCGTTGCCCCGCAGGGCGACCGCGGAGGACACGTTCACGATCCGCCCCCACCGTTCGCGGAGCATGGAGCGAAGCGCGGTCCGCGAGCACAGGAACGTCCCCCGCGCGTTGGTGTCCATGGTCCGGTCCCACTCCTCGAGACGGAACTTCACGGCCAGCCCGTCTCGGGAGACCCCGGCGCAGTTGACCAAGCCGACCACCGGACCGAGGTCGGCGCCCACCTGCTGGAACGCCTCCGTCACCGAGGACTCGTCCAGCACGTCGAGCCGCACGACCATGCCCTTGGCGCCGGCGTCCTCCACCGCCTTCAGCGTCTCGACGGCGTCTGACTCGCTGCCGCGGTACCCGACCGCGACGGTCCACCCCCCCTCGCCGAGCGCCACCGAGCAGGCCCGTCCGATCCCGCGGGAGCCGCCTGTCACGATCGCGACGCGAGTCATACGGCGGCGACCCCCGGCGCGGTCCATCGCAAGAGCGTTGCGCCCCAAGCCATTCCGGCTCCAAACGACGTCATGAGCACGAGGGCCCCGGGCTGGATGCGTCCCGCCCGCCACGCCCGGTCCAGGGCGATGGGGATGGAGGCGGCGGAGGTGTTGCCGATGTCCTCGATGTCCAGCACGGCCCGGTCGGGGCCGAACCCCAGCCGCTCCGCCACCGCCTTGATGATGCGGGCGTTGGCCTGGTGGGGGATCAGCAGATCTACCTCGTCGGACGTGACGCCCGCCTTGTCCAGCAGCTCCCGGCACGCATTGGTCATCGACACCACGGCCTGCTTGAACACGTCCCGTCCGGACGACATGTGGATCTTGTCCTCGCGCGCCAGGACGTCCTCCGGCGTGGCCGGATGCTCCGTCCCGCCGGCCGGGATCGTCAGCAGGTTGGCCAGCTTCCCGTCCGCGGCCAGCGAGGAGGCCAGCACGCCGGGAACCTCCGACGGGACCATGACCGCGGCTCCCGCGCCGTCGCCGAACAGCACGCACGTGGTCCGGTCGGTGAAGTCGAGCTTCCGGGAGAGGACCTCCGCCCCCACCACCAGCACGGTCTCCGATTGGCCCGACACGATCATCCCGGTGGCGAGCGACGTCGCATAGCTGAACCCCGCACAGGCCGCGTTGATGTCGAGCGCCGGGCAGGCCATGCCCATGCGCGCCTGCACGAACGAGGCTGTGGCCGGAAGGGGGCGGTCCGGGGTGCACGTGGCCACCACCAGCAGGTCGACCTGCTGCGCCGACATGCCGGCCGACTCCAGGGCCCGGCCCGCCGCCTCGGCGG
The DNA here is from genome assembly GCA_030774015.1 of Actinomycetota bacterium. NCBI lineage: Bacteria > Bacillati > Actinomycetota > Actinomycetota bacterium. The sequence continues at coordinate 29,032 of JALYLZ010000094.1, forward strand.
CGAGGTCCGCGGTGGTCTGCCCCTCGACCGCGAACCGCCGGGCCCGGATGCCGGTCCGGTCCACGATCCACTCGTCGGATGTCTCGATCGAGGATTCGAAGTACGCGTTGGGGACGAGGTTGTCCGGAAGCGCCGACCCCGTCCCCGCGATCGCCGCGTAGCGGCGTTCCGTCACTCTCGCTCCATCCACGCCACGGCCTGGCCCGCCTTCACCGGCTCTCCGTCCTGCCCCAGAACCCCACCCAGCCTACCGCGGGCGGGGGAAAGGACGAGGTCCTCGTGCTGGCCGCGCTCGATCCGCACGACGGGCTGTCCCGCCTCCACCCACTCGCCGTCGGCGGAGAACCGCACCGGCGGGAGGATGCGAAGGCGGCCCGGGTTGGGGGCCACGAGCAGCGTGATGGGAAGGTCGGTCTTTTCGCCGTGGTCGTGCTCGGTCATGGGTTCACTCGCTCCAGATCTGCGGACTCGTTGTCACGGATGGACTCGGCGGCGACGGCGGCCGCTTCGGGGGAGCCCGCCGCCCAGACGGTCGTCCTCGGGACGATGCGGCGGACCAGCTTGGACAGCACGTCTCCCGGCCCCGCCTCCACGAAGGCGACGACCCCTCCCTCGGACAGGGCCCGGATGGACCGTTCCCAGCGAACCGGCGACACCAGGTGGCGGGACAGCAGGTCGCGTATCGCGGCCGGCTGGCGGGTGGGCCGCCCGCTGGCGTTCGGCACCACCGCCAGGCGCGGCTCCCGGAACTCCATGCGGGAGATGGCCTCCCGGACCCGGTCCAGGGCCGGCCGCATGAGCGGGGAGTGGAAGGCGCCCGCCACCTTCAGCCGGATGGCCTTGCCGCCGCGGGCCCGGGCCAGCTCCTCGGCCCGCTCCAGCGCCGCCACGGAGCCGGACAGGACGATCTGCTTGGGGCCGTTCTCGTTGGCGACCTCCAGCACGTCTCCCCGGCCGGCCACCCGGCACACCTCGGCGGCGTCGTCCGGGGCCAGCCCGATCAGGGCGGTCATCCCGCCCGCCACGGCGTCGGACGCGTCCTGCATGGCCCGGCCCCGTTCCACCACGGCGCGGAAGGCGCCGGGCAGGTCCACGGCCCCCGCCGCCACCAGCGCGACGAACTCGCCCAGCGAGTGCCCGGCGGCGGCGGTGAACTCCACGCCCTCCGCCTCCAGCACCCGGAACGCGGCGATGTCGCAGGCGAACAGCGCGGGCTGCACCAGCTCGGTGGTGCCGAGGGCTTCCTCGTCGCGGCACAGGGCCACGACGTCGCGCCCCCACACCTCGGATACCTCCTCCAACGCGGAGCGGCCGGCCGCATGCGACATCCATGGGTCGGCCATCCCGGCGTACTGGGAGCCCTGTCCGGGAAACAGCGCAGCTACCCGCACCGCTCTGCTTCCCCAGTGTGCGGCGTCATCAATGGGAAATAGACGCAAACCGGCAGGGAACGGTTACATCGACGGGGCGCGACCATTCTGTTTCGGCCTCCAATGGAGCCTGGCTGGCTATACTCGGCCGGCTCCAAGCCACCTGAGGAAGGAGACGCTCGTGACACACCCCAAGCTCGACATCCTCGAGGAGAAGGGCTTCGTCATCCTGAAGCCCTACGAGGGCGACATCGATCCCTCCGAGTGGGTGCAGCTCACCTATCTCGACTGGAAGTCCGGCGGCGACACCAACTTCTCCGTGCTGGCCTCCGCGAACGGCGAGGACGACGCGCGCGGCTTCTGGGAGCACGGCAAGCCGGACAAGGACGGCGTGTGGACCGTGAACATCGAGAAGGCCCCCACGCTCAAGAAGTGGGTGGAGTCGATCGGAGCCCGCTACGGCCGCGTCCGGATCATCAAGCTCGAGCCCTCCACCAGCGAGGAGGAGGTCGCCGGGCGGTTCCTGCACCTGGACGACAACAACCGGCTCAACCCGGACGGGGAAGGCTGGGTCGTGCGTGCGTGGCTGAACCTGACCGACGATCCCGACTCCTACATGATCGTGCGGGAGGACAAGGACGACCCGGCCACCGAGAGCCACATCCCGTGCCCCAAGGGCGCGCAGTTCGTGGTGGACACCGAGCGCCTGCACCACGCCGTGTACCACCCCGGCTCGAAGCCTCGCTACGCGATGATCACGAGCTTCGAGTCCGGCCCCGAGCTGGACAGCTGGATCCAGGCCAACCTGCCATAGCGCAGCTCCACCGGGGCCTTCTGATGGGGTCCGGAGGACGGACCGGGGCTTTTGTCAGGTTGCCATGGCTGGGGCCACTCCTGTAGAAAGGGTGCCGCTCCATGGCCGAAGGTACCCGTAGACGCCTCTCTCTTCCCGAGGCGAGCGAGGGTTTGACCGGTTTCCTGGGCCGCGACATGGCGGTCGATCTGGGGACCGCAAACACGCTCGTGTACGTCCGCGGGCGTGGCATCGTCCTGAACGAGCCCTCCGTGGTGGCCATCAACACCCTGAACGGCGCCATCCTGGCCGTGGGGGCCGAGGCCAAGCGGATGATCGGACGGACGCCGTCGCACATCCGCGCCGTCCGTCCGCTGAAGGACGGCGTGATCGCCGACTTCGACGTCACCGAGAAGATGCTGCGCTACTTCATCCAGAAGGTGCACCGCCGCCGCGTGCTGGCCAAGCCCCGCGTGGTGGTGTGCGTTCCCTCCGGCATCACGGGCGTCGAGCAGCGGGCGGTGGAGGAAGCGACCATCTCCGCCGGGGCCCGCCGGGCCTTCATCATCGAGGAGCCCATGGCCGCGGCCATCGGCGCGGGCCTGCCCATCCACGAGCCCACCGGCAACATGGTGGTCGACATCGGGGGCGGCACCACCGAGGTGGCGGTGATCTCCCTGGGAGGCATCGTCACGTCGTCGAGCCTCCGGGTGGGCGGCGACGAGCTGGACGAGGCCATCATCCAGTACGTCAAGAAGGAGTACTCGCTGCTGCTCGGCGAGCGCACCGCCGAGGCCATCAAGATGGCGGTGGGCTCGGTGTTCCCGACGCCCGAGGAGATGATCGCGGAGATCAAGGGCCGCGACCTGGTGTCCGGGCTTCCCAAGACCATCCACATCACGGCGGAAGAGGTCCGCAAGGCCATCGAGGAGCCGGTCAACTCCATCATCGACGCGATCAAGAACACCCTCGACCGGACGCCGCCGGAGCTGGCCGCGGACATCATGGACAAGGGGATCGTGCTGACCGGTGGTGGGGCGCTGCTCCGTGGGCTGGACGAGCGGCTGAAGCACGAGACGGGCATGCCGGTGCACATCGCGGACAATCCGCTGTCCTCGGTGGCGATCGGATCGGGCAAGTGCCTGGAGGAGTTCGAGGTCCTTCAGCGGGTGCTGGTCAGCCCGTCCCGGAGGTAGCGCGCCATGGCCCTGAGCGGCCGCGCGCGGAGCACCCGGGGGCTGGTGATCCTGCTGGTGACCGTCTCGCTCGTCACCATCACCCTCGACTACAAGGAAGGGACGAACGGCCCGCTGGCCCGGATCGGCCAGGCCGCCCTGTCCATCATCACCCCGCTCCAGAACGCGGTGACCACGATCACGCACCCGATCGGATCGTTCTTCGGGGCACTGGTGCACCTTCCCTCGTTGCAGGACGAGAACAACCGCCTGCGGACCCGGATCCAGCAGCTCCAGACCCAGGCCATCCAGTACCAGTCCCTCCGACATCAGCTGATCGAAGCAGAGAAGCTGCTGGAGCTCACCACCGGTCTGGACCTGCGGACCACGGGGGCCAGGGTCATCGGGAGCGGGGTCTCCAACTTCGAGTGGTCGATCGACATCGACAAGGGATCGAGCAACGGCATCAAGGTGGGAATGGCCGTCATGACCGCGGCAGGCCTGGTCGGTCACGTGAGCGAGGTCAGCCCGTTCGGCTCGAAGGTCCAGCTGCTGGTGGACCCCGATTCCCAGGTGGCGGCGCGGCTGGTGCAGTCGCAGGAGACGGGGCTGCTGCGTGGCCAGGGCGACCAGGACCTCGCCATGTCGCTCGTGTCCTCCCTGGCCACGGTGACCCCCGGCGAGCCCGTGGAGACCGCCGGCTACGACGTGGGCAGCCAGTACCCGGCCGGGATCCCCATCGGGCTGGTGTCCAGGGTCCGGGACGACCCCTCCACCGGCCAGAAGATCATCTCGATCCGCCCGGGCGTCGACTTCTCGACCCTGGACGTGGTGCTGGTGGTCGTATCCGGCAAGAGCGGGTAGCCTCGGCGGGTCGTGCGACGGGTCCTCTTGTGGGCGGCCGTGGTGCTCACCGCTCTGCTCCTGCAATCCACGGTGTTCGCCCAGATCAGGCTGGCGGGTGCAAAGCCGGAGCTGATCTACCTGATCACCGTGGCCATGGCCGTGCTGGAGGGGCCGGCCGCCGGGGCGGTGGCGGGGTTCGCCGGCGGGATGGCGCAGGACTTCCTGTTGAACCAACCGAAAGGAATCACCGCACTGACGCTGACATTGCTGGGCTACTCCATCGGGATGCTCCGCTCCTACATCGCCACGCCGTCGGCGTTCCTGCCGGTGTTCCTGGTGGCCGGGGGGACCGCGGGGGGCGTGCTGTTCAACGGCCTGGTCCGGTTCCTGCTCGGGCAGCTCAACGTGAGCGTGGTGTACTTGCTTCGGATCGCCGTGCTGTCGGCCGCCTACAACGCCATCCTCACCCCGCTGTTCTTCCCGCTGATCCGGCGGGTGGCCGAGTCCTCCCGGGCCAAAAAGGTCTTCCGGTGGTAGGACGGCACGAATGACCGAGGGGCGGATGGGCGTGCGGCTGAGGGTCCTGGCGACGCTGTGCGCCTTCATGTTCGCCGCGCTCGGGGTCCGCCTGTGGTTCGTGCAGGTCCTGGCCTCGACCCAGTACCGGAACAAGGCCGAGGTGAACGGGACCCGCCTGGTCCCCCTGCCCGCCCCGCGCGGGCTCATCCTGGACCGCAATGGCGACGTCCTGGTGAACAACCGGACCTCCCTGGTGGTGACGGTGAACCGGCAGGAGGTGGGGGACCGCGAGGAGTCCGTGCTGTTCCGGCTGTCCAAGGTGCTCCACACGCCCGTGAAGGACCTGGTGAGCCGGCTGAACGACCCCAGCTACTACTCGTATACGCCGATCCCGGTGGCCTTCGACGTGACGAAGCGGGTGGCGTTCTACCTGGGCGAGCATCAGCGTCAGTTCCGGGGGGTCGAGACCCAGGAGCTGACCGTCCGGGGATACCCGAACGGCGACCTGGCGGCGCACGTCCTCGGCTACACGGGGCTGATCTCGGCCGACCAGCTGAAGGACCCCCGGTTCCACGGCTACAGCCAGCAGGACGTCGTGGGGAAATCCGGGGTGGAGGAGACCTACGAGCAGTACCTCCAGGGCCGCAAGGGCCAGGTGAAGCTTCAGGTGAACTCGGCCGGCAAGACCCTGAAGGCCTTCGGCCAGCAGGACCCGGTGGCGGGGGACAGCGTGGTGCTGTCGATCGACGCCGGCATCCAGAAGCTGGCGGAGGACAGCCTGCACCTGGGGGTCCAGGCCGCAAGGGCGGCCGGGCTGCCCGCCGACGCCGGCGCCGTGATCGTGGAGGATCCCAACAACGGCCAGATCCTGGCCATGGCGTCGTACCCGACGTTCGACCCGTCCTTCTTCGTCAGGGGGTTCACCAACGCTCAGTACAAGGCCGAGTTCACGCGACCGGCTCGCCATCAGCCGCTGTTCGACCGGGCCATCCAGGCCACCTATCCGGCGGGGTCGACGTTCAAGCCGTTCGTGGCGCTCTCGGCGCTCCGCCACCGGATCGCGTCGGAGAACGGCTTCTACAGCTGCCCGGCCAGCTACGAGGTGCCCGGCGACACCTCGCACACCATCTTCGAGAACTGGGCCTACCCGCAGAGCTTCGGGACGATCTCCCTGACCCAGGCCCTGGTGATCTCGTGTGACACCGTCTTCTACCAGTTCGGCTACAAGTTCTGGCAGGACTATCGGGACAGCAACAAGACCGACCTCCTCCAGAACGACCTGCGCTCGTTCTGGTTCGGGCGGCCGACGGGCCTGGACCTGCCGTCCGAGAACTCGGGGGTCATCCCCGATCCCCAGTGGAAGGACGCGCACTTCCCGCCCACGACCGAGGACCCCTACGCGAACATCTGGAAGCCCGGCGACCTCGTCAACATGTCCATCGGTCAGGGGAACGTGGCCGTGACGCCGCTCCAGATGGCCACCGCGTACTCGGCCATCGCGAACGGAGGCACGGTGTACCGGCCCCACGTGGGCCTCCGCATCCAGGGCCCCGACGGCTCAGTGGTGCGGACCATCAAGCCCCGCGTGAACGGCCACCTCCCGTTCAGCCAGCAGCAGCTGTTCTTCATCCGCCAGGCGCTTCAGGGCGTGATCAGCGATCCCAGCGGGACGGCCGCGTCCGCGTTCCAGGGGTTCCCGTTCGGACAGGTCTCCGTGGCCGGCAAGACCGGTACCGCCGAGGTCTCGCCGTTCGTCCCGTACTCGTGGTTCGCCGCCATGGCCCCCGTCGACCACCCGAAGTACGTGGTGGTGGCGCTGGTGGAGCAGGGCGGCCACGGCTCCCAGACGGCGGCGCCGGTGGTCCGGCGGATCCTGGAGGGGCTGTACGGCCTGCCCCTGTCGAACCCGGTGACCGGGCAGGTGCAGGACTGATGGAGATCACGGCCGGTCGCGGCCGCAGCCGGAGCTGGGTGGAGCCGCTTCGCCGGCTCGACCCCGTGCTGCTGGGCGCGGCGGTGCTGCTGTCGGTGATCGGGCTGTTCATGATCTATTCGGCCACCCACACCTCGCTGCAGTCCCTGGGCCTCGACAGCGGCTACTTCGTCAAGAAGCAGATCGCCGCGCTGGTGGTGGGGCTGGTGGCCATGGCGTTCGTGGTAGCCCTGGACTACCGGCTGGCCAAGGTCTACGCGATGTTCTTCTACGGGGGAATGCTGCTCCTGCTCCTGCTGGTGCGGACGCCCCTCGGCACCGCGGCGAAGGGGGCGCAGCGCGGGTTCTCGGTGCTGGGGTTCCAGCTCACGCCGTCGGAGTGGATGAAGATCGCGCTGGTGGTGATGCTCGCCGCGTACCTGTCCGAGCTGAAGGAACGCGACGTCGGCATCCGCGAGCTGATGCGCGCGGTCACCATCGCGGCGGTGCCGATGTTCCTGGTGCTGCTCCAGCCGGACGTCGGCACCACCATCGTGCTGGCGACCATCCTGGTGGGCGTGGTGATCGTGGCCGGGGCCCGGGCGCGGCACCTGGGGGTCTTGGCGCTCGCCGCCGCCATCTTCCTGGCGGGGGCGTTCCAGGTCGGGCTGATCAAGCAGTACCAGATCGACCGGCTGACCGGGTTCCTCGATCCGAAGAACGACGCCCAGGCCGCGCACTACAACCGGGACCAGTCCGAGATCGCCATCGGCTCGGGCGGGCTGACCGGAACGGGCTACCTCAAGGGAATCCAGACGAACCTCGACTTCGTGCCGGAGCAGCACACCGACTTCATCTTCACGGTGGTGGGGGAGCAGTTCGGGTTCGTCGGGGCGATGCTGCTGCTGGTGCTGTACGCCGTGGTGTTGTGGCGAGCGTTCCGTACCGCCATGGCGTCGAAGGACCCGTTCGGGACGTACGTGGCCGCGGGCATCGCGGCGATGTTCGCCGTGCAGATGTTCGTGAACATCGGGATGACCCTCGGCATCATGCCGATCACCGGGATCCCGTTACCGTTCGTGTCCTACGGCGGGAGCTCGCTGATCGCCAACTTCATGGCGGTGGGGTTGCTGCTGTCGATCCAGATGCGCCGGGGCCAGCTGGGCGGCTAGGCCAGCTGGAGGGCCGCTGGGCCCTCAGGTTCCCCCTGCCGAGCCTAGCGAGCGGACACCGGCAGGGTCCACAGGAACGTGGACCCGCTCTGATCCGACCGCTCCAGGACCAGGTCGCCGTCCATGGCCCTCGCGGCGGCCCGCCCCATGGACAGTCCCACCCCCGCCCCCTGGTGCGTCCGGGCGTCGAGCGCCTCTCCCTGCTCGAGGGGCTCGAAGATCCGGTCGCGGTCCTCCGGGCGGACCCCGGGCCCGCGATCGATGACCCGCACCTCGACGGTTCGCTGGTCGCGGCTCCGGGTCACCTCCACGTCCACGAAGGTGGCGGGAGGCGAGAACCGGCACGCGTTGTCGACGAGCTCCTCCAGGATCCGGCGGACCAGCACCCCGTTCGCCCAGACCGCCGCGACGCTGGTGCCCTCGCTGACGCGCACGCGCCTCCGGTCGCCGGCGATCTTCCGGGCCAGGCGGGTGACGTCCACGAAGTCCTCCGAGCCCTCGTCCGTGGCCACCTCGAAGCGCTCGACCAGCCGGCTCAGGTCGGCGGCGCGGCTGGCCAGGCGCTCCAGGAGGTCCCGCTGGTGCTCGGGCTGGCTGGTTCCCTCGACCAGGGTGCGGGCGATCCCGAGGATGACCGTGACCGGGGTCCGGAGCTCGTGGCCGAGGCGAGACACCAGCTCGTGCCGCCGCGCGCTGCGCTCCACCAGCGCGGCGTGGGCTTCCTCCAGCTGCCGGGCCCGCTGCCGCTCGCGCTCCAGCGCCTCGGTGAGCTGCTCGATGACGGCCGGCCCCACGGCGGGCGAGATCACGGCCCCGCCCCTCGCGGCCTGGAGCACCGCGTTCAGGATGTCCTCGCCGTCGGAGTCCTTGAGGACGTACCCGGAGGCCCCCGCGACGAGCATCTCGCGCACCACGCTGTCGTCCTCCTGGGCGGTGAGGGCCACCACTCCCAGGCCCGGGTGCGCCGCCTTGAGCCGCCGGGTGGCCTCGATCCCGTCCATGGCCGGCATGCGGATGTCCATCAGCACGACGTCGGGCTCGGCCGCGGCGACCACGTCGAGGGCCTGGAGCCCGTCCGAGGCCTCACCCGCCACCTCGTGGCCGCCCGCCTGGAGGAGCTCGATCAGGGACTCGCGAAAGCCGAGGTTGTCGTCGACCACCACGATGCGAAGGCGGGGACCGGGGCCGTTCGGGGCGGGCTTGTGCACGGGGGCCACGAAGCGGCCTCCGGGAGAGCGGGACGAGGCATCGGGTGAGCGCATGGCGACCCAGACCTGAGCGAACGGGTTGGACATCGGCGTCAGCATCTCCAAAGCAAGCCTGATCGGTCCATCGGCCACCCGGCCGGTTCGCTTGAGCGGCCCGCCCGGGGGCGCCTGGCCGGTTCGGGCTAGCCCATTTCGGCCATTTTCGAGCTGGGAACGCCGATCGGGGAGGCGTTCTCGCTGCTCGTATGGGGTTTCAGGGGCCGGGAGTGGCCGCCGATTGTTATCCTAGAGATCGAAGTCGGCGCCGCGCCCCAGCTCGGCGCCGGACCGCCGCCTCGGACTTCGACGGCGGCGGGTATGGACAGGTGTGCTCGCCGGGCGAGGACCCAACCGGGTCCGGCCGAGGCGAGAGGAACCTTTGGC
>JALYLZ010000095.1 GCA_030774015.1 Actinomycetota bacterium
GCCTCCGTGAGTGCGGACGACGGCGCGGTCCGGGCGGCGGTCGATCGAACCGCTGCAGTGTTGGCGGCAGGAGACCTCTCGGTGGAGGTCGACCGAACCGGCCAGCAGGGCCAGCCGGTGTCGGTTCGGGTCGCCTACGCCGATCCGGTGGTCGTGCCGGTCGTGGGCTGGCTGTTCCCGGCTTCCGTGGATCTCAGCGCCTCGGCCACGTTGCGACAGGAGTATCGATGAGGGCGCGCCGGCGGGATCGGCTGATGCGCCGGCGCCGGAGAGAGAGCGTGACTCGGCGGGATGGGCGTGTGCTCGGGCGGGATCGGGGCTCGGTCACCGTTGTTGCCGCGGGGATGCTCGTCGTCCTGTTCGTACTGGTGCTGGGGTCAGCCGACGTGGCCAAGACGCTGGCGGCCATCGGGCGAGCCCAGACCGCTGCGGATGCCGCGGCGCTGGCTGCCGCCCAGGAGCAGGTCGCTCCGACCGGGCCGGGGCCGGAAGCGCTGGCCCGACAGTACGCGGAGTGGAACGGGGCGGCGCTCGTCGGCTGCCGCTGTCCGCCCGACGGCACCGAGGCGGTGGTCACGGTCCACGTCCAGGTCGGGCGACTGCTCTTCTTGAGCGGGATCGATCTGGTCCCCATGACCGCGCGAGCCGTCGTGGACCTGGGAGGGGGATGAGGGACGACGCCATTCAATGAGGGCAGGGCAGTGCAATGCATGGCTAGCGGCAGGTTGGATTCGAGAGGCCTATGGACTGAATCGAGGCTACCGCTACAATGGCCGAACTGTGTCAGGGCCAGCGAAGAAGGTCTCGACGGGCCGCAGCGGCGATAACGGCTCCAGCAGCGGTATCAGCTCGAACGGCCACGTCGCCACGGACGGCCGCGGCGGATCGAACCGCCTCGTCGGTTCGGACGGCCACGTCGCCACGGACGGCCACGTCGCCACGGACGGCCGCGGCAGATCGAACGGCCTCGCCGGCTTGAACGGCTTCGACGGTTCGAACGGGCGCGGCGGATCGAACGGGGCGCGCAGGCTGTTCGGCTCGGTCGATTACACGCTCGCCAAGCGGGCCCTCCTGCGGGAGTTCCGGGGCGGACTCCTGTCGCGCCGGGAGATCTGCGACGCGCACCCGGAGCTGCTCCGGGCCGCGAAGTATGTCGGCGAGCCGACGTCGCGCCCGTGCCCCGTGTGCGACAAGGAGGGCCTCCGCCTGCTGGCGTACGTCTACGCGGACGACCTGAAGACGGACAATGGTCGGGTGTGGGAGCTGCGCGAGGCCCTGGCGGTGACGGCCGCCCACCGGGGCGGCAGCTGCTACGTGGTCGAGGTCTGCACGGGCTGTTCCTGGAACCACCTGTACCGGTCGTTCCGGGCCCGCACCGCCGGCTGACCGACCCAGCGGCAAGCTCCTGACCAACCCCGCACCGCCCCTGGCTCCGACTCCGGGCACGGGCCGGCCACTACGAATCTCCACGTTGTCCGCACACGAGCCCGGCTTACTTGCGCGAGGCCCGGGGTAAGATCGGCCCAACTTGGCCGTCCGTACGTCCTCCCGCTCATCGCAACAGCGAGGCAAGGCCCGGCAGCAGCCCAAAGGAAAGCGCGGTTTCTTCCGCCGCTACTGGTGGCTGTTCGTGGTGGTCCCGCTGGTGATGGTGGTCGGCGTGTCCGGGACGCTCCTGTACGCCTACTCCCGCATCCAGATCCCGGCGGCTCCGCCGGCCGCCCAGACCACCTACGTGTACGACCGCCACGGCCACCTGATCGGGACCCTGCACGCCACGGTGAACCGCACCGAGATCGACTTCTCCGAGATGCCGGTGATGCTTCGCGACGCCGTGATCGCGACGGAGGACAAGGACTTCTACCACCACGGCGGGATCAGCATCACGGGCATCTTCCGGGCGGCCTTCCAGGACATCCTGCACCGCGGATACGTCCAAGGGGGCTCCACCATCACGCAGCAGTACGTGAAGAACGTCTACACGGGGAACGAGCGTTCCCTGTTCCGGAAGGTCAAGGAAGCCCTCCTGGCCATCAAGCTCGAGCACAAGTACACGAAGAACCAGATCCTGGGGAAGTACCTGAACACCATCTATCTGGGGCACGGCGCCTACGGCGTGGAGGCGGCGGCCCAGACGTACTTCCGGATCCACGCCAAGGACCTCAACATCCTCCAGGACGCCACTCTCGCCGGGGTCATCGCGTCGCCGGCCCGGTTCGACCCCATCACCCACCCCTCGGACGCCGAAGTCCGCCGGAACTACGTGCTCGACCAGATGGCAGCCCAGGGCTACATCACGCAGGACAAGGCGGACCAGCTGAAGCAGCGCCCCGTGGCGACCGCCGGCGACCGGGAGCAGCCGTCCCAGGCCGCGTACTTCATGGACTACACGCGGCAGTGGCTGATCGATCACTACGGCGAGCAGGCCACGTACGCCGGCGGCCTCCGGGTCACCACCGGCCTCGACCTCGGGTGGCAGCACGCCGCCGAGCAGGCGGTGGCCAGCCACCTCCCGTCGCCGGGGGACCCGTCGGCGGCCCTGGTGGCCATCGACCCCACCACCGGCGAGATCCGGGCCATGGTCGGAGGGAGGGATCCCCACACGCTCACGGACAACGAGAACCTGGCCACGGGCGCGAACCGCCAGGCCGGGAGCGCCTTCAAGGTGTTCACGCTGACCGCGGCCGTGGAGCAGGGCCTGTCGCTCCAGTCCAGCTGGAACGGCCCCTCGCAGATCACCATCCCCAACCGGGAGTGCTACACGACCGACCCGGACACCGGACAGTTCGGGCCGTGGACGTTGACCAACGCCGCGGACGAGGAAAGCGGAACGTTCAGCCTCCTGGACGCCACGGCCAACTCCGTGAACACGGTGTTCGCCCAGGTCGTCACGTGGCTGCACAACGGTCCCCAGGACGTCGTCGACATGGCGCACACGATGGGGATCACCTCACCGCTCAAACCGGTGTGCTCCATCACGCTGGGGACGGAGGATGTCACCCCGATCGACATGGCCAGGGCGTATGGCACCCTTGCCGACCAGGGAGTCCGCCACGACCCGGTCCCGGCCCAGAAGATCACCACACCGTCGGGCGACACGGTGTTCTCCGTGAGCCGCCAGGGCGACCCGGAGGTCCCCGCGAACGACGCCGCGATCGTGACCTACGCGCTCCAGAGGGTCGTCCAGTACGGCACCGGGACCGCCGCCAGCATCGGCCGCCCCCAGGCCGGGAAGACGGGAACCGCGCAGGACTTCGCGGACGCGTGGTTCTGCGGCTACGTCCCCCAGCTCGTCACGTGCGTGTGGGTGGGCTATCCGAAGGGTCGCATTTCCATGACGAACGTCGAGGGAGTCCCGGAGGTGTTCGGAGGCACCATCCCCGCGGAGATCTGGCACGACTTCATGGCCACCGCCACCGCGAACATGCCCGTCCAGGACTTCCCGCAGCCGGACTTCTCGGCGAACCAGAAGCAGGCCTCGTCGCCCAGTCCCTCTCCGAGCCCGTCGCCCTCGCCCAGTCCCTCTCCGAGCCCCTCGCCGAGCCCCAGCCCGAGCCCGAGCCCCAGCCCAAGCCCGTCGCCCACACCAAGCCCTTCGCCTTCTCCCAGCCCCAGCCCGCCGCCTTCGCCCAGCCCGCCGCCGCCCCCCCCCCCCCCCCCCCCCCCCCCCCCCCCCC
>JALYLZ010000096.1 GCA_030774015.1 Actinomycetota bacterium
AGGAGAAGGAGCGGGGCATCACCATCGCCATCGCCCACGTGGAGTACCAGACCGAGAACCGCCACTACGCCCACGTGGACTGCCCCGGGCACGCCGACTACATCAAGAACATGATCACCGGGGCCGCTCAGATGGACGGGGCCATCCTGGTGGTCTCGGCCGCCGACGGCCCCATGCCCCAGACCCGCGAGCACGTCCTGCTCGCGAGGCAGGTGGGGGTCCCCTACATCGTGGTGTTCCTGAACAAGGCCGACATGGTGGACGACCCCGAGCTCCTCGACCTGGTGGAGCTGGAGGTCCGGGAGCTGCTCACCTCCTACGAGTTCCCCGGCGACGACGTCCCCGTGATCGTGGGATCGGCCCTGAAGGCCCTGGACGGCGACCCGGAGTACGTCTCGAAGATCGAGGAGCTCCTCGCCGCATGTGACTCGTACATCCCGGAGCCCGCCCGCGACGTGGACAAGCCCTTCCTGATGCCGGTGGAGGACGTGTTCTCCATCACCGGGCGGGGCACCGTGGTGACCGGACGGGTGGAGCGCGGCCAGCTCAAGAAGATGGAAGAGGTCGAGATCGTCGGGCTCAAGCCCACCCGCAAGACCATCGCCACCGACCTGGAGATGTTCCGCAAGCTCCTGGACGAGATCCGGGCCGGCGACAACGTCGGCGTCCTCCTCCGCGGCGTCGACAAGGACGAGGTGGAGCGGGGCCAGGTGCTCGCGAAGCCGGGGTCCATCACCCCGCACACCGAGTTCGAGGCCCAGGTGTACGTCCTGTCCAAGGACGAGGGCGGCCGCCACACCCCATTCTTCGGGAACTACCGCCCCCAGTTCTACTTCCGCACGACCGACGTAACCGGGACCGTCCGCCTGCCGGAGGGCGTGGAGATGGTCATGCCGGGCGACAACACGACCATGACGGTCGAGCTCATCGCCCCCATCGCCATGGAGGAGGGCCTCCGCTTCGCCATCCGCGAGGGCGGCCGCACCGTGGGCGCCGGCCGGGTCACCAAGATCATCAAGTAGGAGAGGACGAGAGGAGCCGATGGCCGCGCCGAAGATCCGGATCAAGCTCAGGGCCTACGACCACGAGGTCCTGGACGCGGCCGTCCGCGACATCGTGTCGCACGTGGAGCGCACCGGCGCCCGGGTGGTGGGACCGGTGCCGCTTCCGACGGAGCGGTCGATCTACACGGTGATCCGCTCGCCCCACAAGTACAAGGACTCGCGGGAGCACTTCCAGATGCTCACGCACAAGCGGCTCATCGACATCCACGACGCCACGGCGAAGACGGTGCAGGAGCTCCAGCGGCTCCAGCTGTCGGCCGGGGTCGACATCGAGATCAAGCTGTAGGGGAAGACGGTGCCGGAGTTCAAGGGAATCCTGGGCGAGAAGCTGGGAATGACCCAGATCTTCGACGACGCCCGCGCGGTGCCGGTCACGGTGATCAAGGCCGGACCGTGCTTCGTCGCGCAGGTCAAGACGGTCGAGCGCGACGGCTACACCGCGGTGCAGCTGGCGTTCGGCGCCGTCAAGGCCGCCAAGCTCAGCCAGCCCCTGGCCGGCCACTTCTCCAAGCACGGCGACAACCCGGGGCGGTGGCTGGTGGAGCTCCGCACGGACGACGCTGAGAGCTACACGCCCGGGCAGGAGCTGAAGGCCGACATCTTCACGCCCGGGGAGCACGCCGACGTGGTCGGGGTGTCCCGGGGCAAGGGCTTCTCCGGCACCATGAAGCGCCACGGGTTCGCCGGCCTCTCCGCCAGCCACGGGACCCAGGGCAAGCACCGCTCGCCGGGCGCCATCGGCGCGTGTGCCACGCCCTCGCGCGTGTTCAAGGGAACCCGCATGGCCGGCCAGATGGGGAACGAGCGCGTCACCGTGCTCAACCTGGAGGTCGTGCACGCGGACCCGGAGCGCAACCTGCTGCTGCTGAAGGGCGCGGTTCCCGGCCCGACCGGCGGCCTGGTCATGGTGAAGTCCAGCGTGAAGCAGCCCGCCTCGGCGGGGAAGGGGGCCTAGCGTGGCCACGCAGCCCGTCGTCGACCGCTCCGGGAAGAAGGTCTCCGACCGCGAGCTCCCCGCGGACCTGTTCGAGGCTCCCGTGAACGTGTCGCTGATGCACCAGGTGGTGGTGGCGGGGGCGGCCGCGCAGCGCGCCGGCACGCACTCCACGAAGACACGGGCCGAGGTGTCCGGAGGCGGCCGCAAGCCGTGGCGCCAGAAGGGCACGGGCCGGGCCCGGCACGGCTCCAACCGCTCGCCGATCTGGACCGGAGGCGGCGTGGCCCACGGGCCGAAGCCCCGGGACCACTCCATGCGCGTGAACAAGAAGATGAAGCGAAGCGCGTTGCGCGGCGCGCTCACGGACGCGCTGGGCTCCGGGAAGCTGGCCCTGGTGGACGACCTGGGGCTGGAGGAGCCGAGGACCCGGGAAGCCCAGGCGCTGCTCTCGGCGCTGGGCCTCCAGGGGAAGGTGCTGGTGGTGTTGCCGGCCCCCGGCGACGAGGTGGCGGAGCGGTCGTTCCGCAACCTGCCGTACGTGAAGCTGTCCTACGCCAGGTCGCTCTCGGTGTACGACCTGCTGGCCGCGGACCGGGTGCTGTTCACCGCTGCTGCCATCGACGTGCTGGAGGGCAAGGAGCCGTCGGAAGCAGCGACCGCCCCCGCGAAGGCGCGGGCCCCGCAGACCACGCCCGAGGAGCCCGAGCAGGTGGAGGAGCCGGAGGAAGGCGAGCCGGACGAGACGGAGGAGGGCGACGAGGAATGAAGTCGCCACGCGACGTGATCATCCGGCCGGTGGTCTCCGAGAAGTCCTATGCCGCGCTCGAGGCGAACCGGTACACCTTCCTGGTGCATCCGGAGGCCAACAAGACGGAGATCAAGGAGGCGATCCAGAAGATCTGGAACGTCCAGGTCCTCTCCGTCAACACGCTGATGCGCAAGGGAAAGGTCAAGCGGCAGCGCTACGTGACCGGCCGGCGGTCGGACCAGAAGCGCGCCGTCGTCACCCTGGCCGCGGGCGACTCCATCGAGATCTTCGAGACCAAGTAGGCGACCATGGCCATTCGCAAGTACAAGCCGACCACACCGGGAAGACGCGGAGCGAGCGTCTCGGGGTTCGACGAGATCACCCGGGGCCGCCCCGAGAAGTCGCTGGTGACCAAGGGACGCAAGCGCGCCGGCCGCAACAACAAGGGCCGGATCACCATGCGGCACCAGGGCGGCGGCAACAAGCGGCGATTTCGTATCATCGACTTCCGGCGCAACAAGGACGGGGTCCCCGCCAAGGTGGCCCAGCTGGAGTACGACCCCAACCGGAGCGCCCGGATCGCCCTGCTGCACTACGTCGACGGCGAGAAGCGGTACATCCTCGCGCCGAACGGCGTCGCGGTGGGCGACCGCCTGATGTCGGGCGAGGGCGCGGACATCCGCCCCGGCAACGCCCTGCCGCTTCGCAACATCCCGGTGGGCACGGTGATCCACGCGGTGGAGCTGAAGCCGGGGGCCGGGGCCAAGATGGCCCGCTCCGCCGGGACGTCGGTGCAGCTGGTGGCCAAGGAAGGCCGCTTCGCAACGCTGCGGCTGCCCTCGGGCGAGATGCGGCTGGTGGAGGCGACCTGCCGGGCCACGGTGGGCGAGGTCGGGAACGCCGAGCACGAGCTGGTCTCGCTGGGCAAGGCGGGCCGGGCCCGGTGGCTGTCGAAGCGGCCGTCGGTCCGCGGCGTGGCCATGAACCCGGTGGACCACCCGCTGGGCGGCGGCGAGGGCAAGTCCTCGGGCGGCCGGCACCCCACCAGCCCGTGGGGCAAGAAGGAGGGGCGGACCCGCAAGAAGGGGAAGCCCTCGGACAAGTTCATCATCCGGAGGCGCGGCAAGGGCCGCGGGTAGAGGAGTAGGGCGATATGCCGAGATCGGTGAAGAAGGGTCCGTTCGTGGACGACCACCTCATGGCCAAGGTCGAGGACATGAACCGGCGGGGGGACAAGCGGATCCTCCGCACGTGGTCCCGCCGTTCGACCATCGTGCCGGAGATGGTCGGCCACACCATCGCCGTCCACGACGGCCGCAAGCACGTGCCGGTGTTCATCTCGGAGTCGATGGTGGGGCACAAGCTTGGCGAGTTCGCGCCCACCCGGGTGTTCCGCACGCACGGGCACCACACCGAGCGGAGCACGGCGCTCAGGTAGGAAACGAGTGATGGAAGCGAAGGCAACGGCCAGATACGTGAGGATCTCTCCCCGCAAGGCGCGGCGGGTGGTGGACCTCGTCCGGGGCCGGCACGTCGTGGAGGCCCGGCGGATCCTCCAGTTCTCGCCGCTGGGGGCCTCCCAGACCGTGTCCAAGGTCCTGAACTCGGCCGTGGCCAACGCGGAGCAGACGCCGGGGATCATCCCTGAGAACCTGGTGGTGAAGTCGGCGTGGGTTGACGAGGGGCCGACGCTGAAGCGGTTCCGGCCCCGCGCCTACGGGCGGGCCGCGCAGATCCGCAAGCGCACCTCGCACATCACGCTGGTCGTACGGAGCATCGGAGAGGAGCCAGGTGGGACACAAGGTTAACCCGTACGGGTTCCGGCTCGGGGTCATCTACCCCTGGAAGTCGAACTGGTACGCGGGCAAGGACTACTCCCAGTCCCTGCACCAGGACATCCGCATCCGCCAGCACATCCGGCGGCGGCTGTCCCGGGCCGGCATCTCCTCGATCGACATCGAGCGCAAGGGTGACCAGGTGTGGGTGTTCATCCGCACGGCCCGCCCTGGCATCGTGATCGGCCGCAAGGGCGCCGAGGTCGAGCGCATCCGCAAGGACCTCGAGCGCATCACCGGCAAGCGCGTGGACGTGAAGGTCGAGGACATGAACCAGGCCGCCAGCGACACGCGTCCGGAGACCGACGCGACGCTGCTGGCGCAGGGCGTGGCCGAGCAGCTGGCCGGCCGGGTGTCGTTCCGCCGAGCCATGCGCCGGGCGGTGCAGACGGCCATGCGGGCCGGGGCGCTGGGCGTGCGGGTGCAGTGCGCCGGCCGCCTGGGCGGCGCCGAGATGTCCCGCCGCGAGTGGTATCGCGAGGGACGCGTCCCGCTGCACACTCTGCGGGCCAAGATCGACTACGGCACGGCCGAGGGCAAGACCACGTTCGGCCAGATCGGCGTGAAGGTGTGGGTCTACCACGGCGACGAGATCCCGATCGAGGAGCAGGAGACCCAGCGCATGCGGGCCAGGGCCCTGGCGGGCATGGCCGTGCGCGGGCGAGGCCCGAGCGGCGCGTCCACCGGCGCGCTGATCACCGACGTGAAGGAGCTCGCGGACGCGGACGTGGAGGTAGAGGAGGAGCCCACGCCGGCCGCGGAGCCGGCGGAGGGCCCGGAGACACCCGAAGCCACCGAAGCCCCAGCGACCCCCGAGGCCCCAGAGCCTACGGCGACCCCCGAGGCCCCACCGGCCCCCGAGGTCGCTGAGCCCACGGACGCGGTCGAGACCGGCGAGGCGTCCGGGTCCGCCGCGGAGACCCCGACGCCCACGGAGGGAACGGAAGCCTGATGCTGGCACCGAAGAAGGTCAAGCACCGCAAGGTGCAGCGCGGCCGGATGCGCGGCCAGGCCAAGGGTGGCACGGAGGTGCACTTCGGCGACTTCGGCCTGCTGGCCCTGGAGCCGGGGTGGATCACCAACCGCCAGATCGAGGCGGCCCGGGTGGCCATCACGCGGCACATCCGCCGGGGCGGGAAGGTGTGGATCAACATCTTCCCGGACAAGCCCGTGACCAAGAAGCCCGCCGAGACCCGGATGGGTTCGGGAAAGGGCAACCCCGAGGCGTGGGTGGCCGTGGTGAAGCCGGGCCGCGTGATGTTCGAGCTGTCCGGAGTGGCGGAGGCGGTGGCGCGCGAGGCCATGCTGCGCGCCGCGCACAAGCTTCCCATCAAGTCGAAGTTCATCACGCGAGTGGGAGGCGGTGAGTAGCGTGCCGCAGCCGAAGGCCAGAGACCTCCGCGAGCTGCCCGAGGATGACCTGTTCGAGCGGGTGGAGTCGCTGAAAGAGGAGCTGTTCAACCTGCGGTTCCAGTTCGCCACGGGGCAGCTGGACAACCCCATGCGGATCAAGCAGGTCCGCCACGACATGGCGCGCATGCTCACGATCCTGCGGGAACGCTCCACCGAGGAGGAGCTCGAGTACGCGCTGGCCCGAGCCGACGAGCAGGCCCTGTCCGAGTCGCGCGACGCGCAGGCCCGGGGCGAGAAGAAGGGCGTTTCCCTGGCGGAGGCCGCACAGGAGGCTCGCATCGAGCAGGAGGCTGCCGCGGGGGCCGAGTACGCGCCCGGCGGCGAGGAGGACGAGCAGTGAGCGAGGAGCAGAGGGTTTCAGTTCCAGGGACGGAAGCGCAGGGCGACGAGGCCGCGATGGGCGAGAGGGCCCGTGGAGAGCGCAAGGTCCGCACCGGCGTGGTGGTCTCGGACAAGATGGACAAGACCGTGCTGGTGCGGATCGCGAAGGTGGTCCGGCACCGCGCGTACGGCAAGACCATCCGGAGTGCCTCGAAGCTCGCCGCGCACGACGAGTCCAACGACGCCCACGTGGGCGACACCGTTCGGATCATGGAGACCAGGCCGCTGTCGCGGACCAAGCGGTGGCGGGTCGTGGAGGTCCTGGAGAGGGCGAAGTAGCGGGCGATGATCCAGCAGGAGACGCGGTGCAAGGTGGCGGACAACACGGGGGCCAAGGAGGTCCTGTGCATCCGCGTGCTGGGCGGCTCGGGCCGCCGGTACGCGGGCGTGGGGGACGTCATCGTGGGCTCGGTGAAGGACGCCCTGCCCGGCGGCGCGGTGAAGAAGGGTGAAGTGGTCCGGGCCGTGGTGGTGCGCACCGCCAAGGAGCGCCGCCGCCAGGACGGGTCCTACATCCGGTTCGACGACAACGCGGTGGTGCTGATCAACGAGCAGCGCAACCCGCGAGGCACCCGGATCTTCGGTCCGGTGGCCCGTGAGCTCAGGGAGAAGCGATTCATGAAGATCATCTCGCTCGCGCCGGAGGTGCTGTAGGTGGTGCAGGGGAGGGAGCACTGATGCCCGGAGTACGGATCAAGAAGGACGACAACGTGATGGTGGTGGCGGGCAAGGACCGCGGGAAGACCGGCCGAGTGGTGAACGTCCTGCCCGGGGACGGCAAGGTCATGGTGGAGGGCGTGGCCCGCATGAAGCGCCACACCAGGCCCACCCCCAAGAACCGCAAGGGCGGGATCGTCCTCCAGGAGGAGTTCATCGACCTGTCCAACGTCCAGCTGGTGTGCCGCAGCTGTGGCCGCCCCACCAGGGTGGGGCACCGGTTCGAGGGGGACCTGAAGGTCCGCGTGTGCAAGAAATGTGGAGCTGATCTGTAGATGGCCGAGCAGAAACAGAAGCAGAAGGCGAAGGAGAAGTACGTTCCGCGGTTGCTGACCCGGTACCGGGAGGACCTCCGCCCCAGGCTCCAGGACGACCGGGGCTACCGGAACCCGATGGAGGTCCCCCGCCTGGAGAAGATCGTGGTCAACATGGGCGTGGGCGACGCCGTGCGCGACGCCCGGATGCTGGACGCCGCCCTGGAGGACCTCACCATCATCACCGGGCAGAAGCCCCTGGTGACCAAGGCGCGCAAGTCCATCGCCGGCTTCAAGCTCCGCGAGGGCATGTCGATCGGGGCAAAGGTCACGCTTCGCGGGTACCGTATGTGGGAGTTCCTCGACCGGTTGCTGTCGACGGCGCTTCCCCGGATCCGCGACTTCCGTGGCCTGACCCCGGGTGCGTTCGACGGACGCGGGAACTACACGATCGGTGTGACCGAGCAGCTGATCTTCCCGGAGATCGACTACGACAAGGTGGCGAAGGTCCGGGGCATGGACATCACGATCGTGACGTCGGCGAAGACGGACGAGGAAGGACGGGCGCTGCTGCTGGCGCTGGGGTTCCCGCTGCAGGGGGCCCCCGCGGTGACGGCGGCGGCCGGCTGAGACGAGGAGTTCGGGGACGTGGCCAAGAAGGCGTTGATCGAGAAGCAGCGGGCGCAGTCGAAGTTCGCCGTGCGCGAGTACACGCGGTGCGGCCGGTGCGGCCGGCCCCGTGCCGTGCTGCGCAAGTTCAACCTGTGCCGGATCTGCTTCCGCGAGCTGGCCCACGCCGGCGAGATCCCGGGGGTGACCAAGTCGTCATGGTGAGAGTGGCCACGAACGTCTCCGACCCCATCGCGGACATGCTGACCCGGATCCGCAACGCGAACCTCAGCTTCAAGGAAGAGCTGCACGTCCCGGCCTCCAAGATGAACGAGGCCCTGGCCCGGATCCTCGAGCAGGAGGGGTACATCGCCTCGTTCGAGCGCGACGGCGAGGGGGTCGAGCAGTCCATCCGGCTCCGGCTGAAGTTCGGGCGGGCCCGGGAGCGAACCATCACCGGGCTCCGGCGGGTGTCCAAGCCCGGCAACCGGGTCTACGCGAAGCGCGACGCGCTGCCGAGGGTGATGGGGGGTCTGGGGGTGGCCATCCTGTCCACCTCGCAGGGATTGATGACGGATCGCCAGGCGGCGCGAGCCCACCTGGGCGGCGAAGTGCTGGCATACGTGTGGTGAGGAAGCGATGAGTCGGATCGGAAGGCAGCCCATCGAGGTCCCGAGCGGCGTGGAGGTCTCCGTCGACGGTTCCCGGGTCACCGTGAAGGGGCCCCGCGGGACCCTCGAGCAGACGTTCCACCCCGAGGTTCGGATCGTGCTCGAGGACGGCATCGTCCGCGTGGAGCGGTCGTCGGACGACGGCTTCCACCGCGGCCTGCACGGACTCACCCGCACCCTCATCGCCAACATGGTCGACGGCGTGACCAAGGGGTACGAGAAGCGGCTGGAGATCGTGGGGGTCGGCTACCGGGCCGCCCTGAAGGGCGAGGACCTGGAGCTCGCCGTGGGGTATTCGCACATCGTCCCGTTCCCGCACCCGCAGGGCATCGAGTTCGAGGTCCCCGCGCCGACCCGGATCGTGGTGCGCGGCAACGACAAGCAGCTGGTCGGCGAGGTCGCCGCGAACATCCGGAAGGTCCGCAAGCCCGAGCCGTACAAGGGCAAGGGCATCCGGTACGAGGGCGAGCACGTGCGCAAGAAGGCCGGGAAGGCCGCCAAGGGAGCGAAGTGATGGAGGCGACGGAGAAGCGACTGCACCGGGTCCGCCGCCACCAGCGGGTGCGCAAGCGTGTCGCCGGCTCCGGCGAGCGCCCCCGCCTCGCGGTGTACCGGTCCAACCGGCACATCTACGCGCAGCTCATCGACGACGTGGCGGCCCGGACGGTGGCGGCGGCGTCCGACATGGAATCCGGGGTTGCTGCGGAAGGCAACAAGACGACGAAGGCGAAGGCGGTGGGCCAGGCCCTCGCCCGCAAGGCGAAGGAGGCCGGCGTCGAGCGGGCCGTGTTCGACCGGGGCGGACGGCTGTACCAGGGCCGGGTGGCCGCGGTGGCGGAGGGTGCACGAGAGGGAGGCTTGACGATTTGAGGCGCTACGACGCAGGAGGACAGGAGAAGGGCGGGCTCGAGGAGCGCGTCGTCTCCATCAACCGGGTGGCCAAGGTGGTGAAGGGTGGTCGCCGGTTCTCCTTCGCCGCCCTGGTGGTGGTGGGCGACGGCGCCGGCCGGGTCGGCGTCGGCTACGGCAAGGCCAAGGAGGTCCCCGCCGCCATCGCCAAGGGAGCCGAGGAGGCCCGGCGGCGGATGTTCGACGTGCCGCTCATGGGCTCGACCATCCCCCACCAGGTGATCGGGGAGGACGGCGCCGGCGTGGTGCTGCTGAAGCCGGCCGCGCCGGGCACCGGCGTCATCGCCGGAGGCGCCGTGCGGGCGGTCGTGGAGTGCGCGGGGATCACCGACATCCTGTCGAAGTCCATGGGTTCGGGGAACCCCATCAACATCGTGCACGCCGCCGTGTCGGGACTGAAGAGCCTGCGCCGCCCGGAGGAGGTGGCCCGGCTCCGGGGCCGCTCCGTCGAGGACGTCGCGCCCCGTCCCATGCTGGAAGCTGTGGCCGCCGCCGAGGCCAAGCGGCAGGCCCGCCGGGCGGAGGAGCAGGTGTTCGAGCCCACGGAGGGCGCCGGTGCCTAGGCAGACGGCCAGGAAGCCGCCCCCCCCGCTGAAGCTCAAGGTCACCCAGCGCCGCAGCGTGATCGACCGGCCTCGCGACCAGAAGGCCACTGTGCGTGCGCTCGGTCTGCACCGGATCGGCGATTCGGTGCTGAAGGACGATCGCCCCGAGATCCGGGGAATGATCGCGAAGGTCCGACACCTCGTCGACGTGGAAGAGGTCGAGTAGATGAAGCTGCATCACCTGAAGCCGGCCCCCGGGGCCAAGCGGGACCGAAGGCGCGTCGGCCGGGGCAAGGCCGCCGGGCAGGGCAAGACCGCCGGGCGCGGGACCAAGGGCTACAACGCCCGGCACCAGCCCAAGCTGGGGTTCGAGGGCGGGCAGATGCCCCTGGCCCGCCGGGTCCCCAAGCTCAAGGGCTTCACGAACCCCAACCGGCAGGAGTTCGCGGTGGTCAACGTGGAGCGGCTGGGGCAGGTGTTCGAGTCCGGCGAGGTGGGACCCCAGGACATGCTGGACCACGGCCTGGTGCGCAAGGGCCTCCCCGTCAAGGTGCTGGCCCGGGGAGACATCGATCGCGCGCTGGTGGTCCGGGCGCACGCGTTCTCGCCCGCGGCGAGGGCCAAGATCGAGCAGGCCGGTGGCCGGGTCGAGCTCGTCGGCTAGGGCGCGGTTCGGCAGGGTGACGGGTAAGATGCGGGGGGAGCGGCGGTGCTAAAAGCCTTCGTCAACGCTTTCAAGATCCCCGATCTTCGCAAGAAGATCCTCTTCACCCTGTTCATCATCGCCGTGTTCCGGTTCGGCTCGCACCTCCCGGTCCCGGTCATCGACGTCAAGGCCCTGAAGGAGGACGTCTCCGGGTCCAACCAGACCGGGTTCCTGTCGTTCATCGACCTGTTCTCGGGCGGCGCGCTGACCCGCTTCGCCGTGTTCGCGCTGGGGATCATGCCCTACATCACCAGCTCGATCATCATGCAGCTCCTGACCGTGGTCATCCCCAAGCTCGAGCAGTGGCAGAAGCAGGGCGAGGT
The DNA here is from genome assembly GCA_030774015.1 of Actinomycetota bacterium. Lineage (NCBI taxonomy): Bacteria > Bacillati > Actinomycetota > Actinomycetota bacterium. The sequence goes on from JALYLZ010000096.1 coordinate 11,113, forward strand.
GGGGATCAAGAAGATCACCCAGTGGACCCGCTACATGACGGTGACCCTGGCCATCCTCCAGTCCACCGGCCTGGTGTTCCTGTTCAACAACCAGTTCAGCGTGGCGGCGGGGCTGCCCGCCAACATCATCCCGCCGGACAAGTTCGACGCTCCCCACATCGGCCTGATCGTGCTCACGCTGGCCGCGGGGACGGCCATGATCATGTGGATGGGTGAGCTCATCACCCAGCGCGGGATCGGCAACGGCATGTCGATCCTGATCTTCACCAGCGTGATCTCGAGGCTGCCCACCCAGGGCGCCGCGATCTACTCGCAGACCGGGGCGGTCAAGTTCTACGTGATCCTGGCGCTGGCCATGTTCATCATCCTGGCGGTGGTGTTCATGGAACAGGGGCAGCGCCGGATCCCCGTGCAGTACGCGAAGCGCGTGGTGGGGCGCCGGATGGTGGGCGGGCAGAGCACCTACATCCCGCTGAAGGTGAACCAGGCGGGCGTCATCCCCATCATCTTCGCGTCCTCGGTCCTGTACTTCCCGTCGCTGCTGGCGTCGGTGGTGCACGCCCAGTGGTTCCAGAACTTCGTGAACAACAACCTGAACAGCGCCCGAAGTCCGCTGTACCTGTTCGTCTACGGGCTGCTGGTGGTGTTCTTCGCCTACTTCTACACGGCGATCACGTTCAACCCGGTCGATACCGCGGACAACATCCGCAAGTACGGCGGGTTCATCCCGGGCATCCGCCCGGGCCGGCCCACGGCCGAGTACCTCAACAACATCCTGGTGAGGATCACGCTGCCGGGGTCGCTGTTCCTGGCCAGCGTGGCGTTGCTGCCGTCGATCTTCCTGGCCCTGTACTCGATCCAGCAGTTTCCCTTCGGAGGAACGGCGATCCTCATCACGGTCGGAGTGGCGCTCGAGACCATGAAGCAGCTCGAATCCCAGCTGCTCATGCGCCACTACGAGGGTTTCCTGAGGTAGCCCGGTGGTCCCCGTCCTTCCCTCGCCAGAGGGTCCCTGATGCGTCTCGCGCTGTTCGGGCCACCCGGAGCCGGCAAGGGAACGCAGGCGCACCGCCTGGCCGACCGGTTCGGGATGGCCCTCATCGCGACCGGCGACATCTTCCGGGACAACGTCGCGGGCGGCACGCCGCTCGGCCAGGAGGCCAAGGCCTTCATGGAGAAGGGAGAGCTGGTGCCCGACGACGTGGTGGTCCGCATGGTGCTGGAGCGCGTGGACGAGCCCGACGCCAAGGACGGGTTCATCCTGGACGGGTTCCCCCGCACCCTGGGCCAGGCCATCGCGCTGGAGCAGGCCCTGGCGCAGCAGGACCGCCCGCTGTCCGCCGTGCTCAAGTTCGTGCTCTCGGACGAGGTGGCGGTGAAGCGCCTGGCCGGCCGCCGCACCTGTACGCGGTGCCAGCGTTCCTACAACGTCGAGTACCACCCGGCGAAGCGGGACGACGTGTGCGACGTGTGCGGCGGGGAGCTGGTGCAGCGCAGGGACGACTCGGAGGAGACCGTCCGCCACCGCATCGAGGTGTACCACCGCCAGACCGAGCCGCTCGAGTTCTTCTTCTGGGAACGGGGCCTGCTTCGCCAGGTCGATGCCGACGGCACCGAGGACGAGGTGACCGAGCGGGCGGTGGACGCCATCTCCGACCTGGCGGTCGACTCGTGAGGATCGACGGAGACGCAGCGTGATCATCCTGAAGTCCCCCGAGGAGATCGAGAAGATGCGCCGGGCCGGCCGCATCGTGGCCACGACCATCGACCACGTGCTGGCGGCGGTCCGCCCCGGGATCGCCACCCGGGCCCTGGACGCCGTTGCCGAACAGGTCATCCTGGACGAGGACGCGGTTCCCTCGTTCAAGGGCTACCGGGGTTTCCCGGCATCCATCTGCGTGTCGGTCAACGAGCAGGTGGTGCACGGCATCCCGGGGGACCGCAAGCTCGCGGAGGGCGACGTGCTGTCGCTGGACTTCGGGGCCATCTGGGACGGCTACCACGCCGACTCGGCGGTGACCGTGTTCGTGGGGGAGCCGCCCTCGGCCGAGGCGGAGAAGCTGGTCCGGGTGACCGAGGAGTCCCTGGAGGCCGGGATCTCCCAGATCCGGGCGGGCAAGCGGCTGTCCGACATCGGGAGCGCCGTGCAGCAGTTGGTGGAGGGGGCCGGGTTCAGCGTGGTCCGGGAGTACGTGGGCCATGGGATCGGCCGGAGCCTCCACGAGGACCCCCAGATCCCGAACTACGGCCACCCCGGGCGGGGGCTCGAGATCAAGCCCGGCCTGGTGGTGGCGGTCGAGCCCATGGTGAACATGGGGGACTGGGCCACCCGGGTGCTGAAGGACAACTGGACGGTGGTCACCGCCGACGGGTCGCTGTCCGCCCACTTCGAGCACACCATCGCGGTCACCGACGACGGTCCGGAGGTCCTGACCGCCCGCTGACGCCCCCTCGAGCGGCCCGCCGGCGGCCTCGCAGGGCCGGTTGACTTGTCCGGTTCCATCCCTATACTCGCGACCCAATATGCGGACGCGGACGGTGAGCCAGCAGAGCGCTTCGAAGATCGCCGCCGTATAGGCGCGGGCGGCGGTGGCCGTCCGCGGGAGGACCTCTCGATGACCGAGAGGTCCTTTGTTTACCGGGTGTTTACGGCCGCCTCGGTGGCCCCAGCCGGACGAGACAGGAGGATTCGGGCATGGCCGGGCCGTTCGACCGGGAACGGGACGCCTGCGGGATCGGCTTCGTGGCGGATGCCGTGGGCCGGCCTTCCCACGAGATCGTCCGGATCGGCCTGGAAGCGCTCCGCTGGGTCCGCCACCGGGGTGCCGTGGCCGCCGACGCCCGCAGCGGCGACGGGGCCGGGGTCATCCTCCCGCTGGCCCCGGCTCTGTTCCAGGGGCACGGCGTGGGCATGGTGTTCCTTCCGCCGGGCCGGGAGGCCGAGGGCCGGGCGGTGGTGGAGCGGGGGCTCCTCGACGAGGGCCTGAAGGTGGCCGGTTGGCGCGAGGTCCCCGTGGAGCCCGCCGCCCTGGGGGACCTGGCCCAAACGACCCGCCCGTCGGTGGCCCAGGTCCTGGTGAGGCGGCCGGGGGCGAAGGACGCCGAGCGGTGGGCGTTCCGGGCCCGCAAGCGGATCGAGGGGTACGGGCGCGAGCTCGGGCTGGCCGTGTACGTGGCCTCGCTGTCGTTCGCCACCGTCACCTACAAGGCGCTGTGCGCCGCCGACCAGCTCGCGGCCTTTTACCCCGACCTCGTGGACCCCCGGTTCGAGGCCTGGTTCGCCGTGTTCCACCAGCGGTACTCCACGAACACGCAGCCCACGTGGCAGCGGGCCCAGCCCTTCCGGTTCCTGTGCCACAACGGCGAGATCAACACCCTCCAGGGGAACGTCCACCTCATGCGGGCCCGGGAAGGCCACCTGGGGGCGAACGTGCTGGGGGACGAGGAGCTGATCAGGCCGGCGGTGGACGAGACGGGCTCGGACTCGGCGATGCTGGACAACGCGGTCGAGCTGCTGGTGCACGGCGGCCGGTCGCTCCCGCACGCGCTGGCCATGCTGATCCCGGAGGCGTGGGAGGGGTTCGTGGACCTCGACCCAGCCCTGCGGGACTTCTACCGCTACCACGCGTGCCTCACCGAGCCGTGGGACGGGCCGGCGGCGCTGGCGTTCACCGACGGGCGGATCGTGGGGGCCCGGCTGGACCGGAACGGCCTCCGGCCGCTGCGGTACGCGGTGGCCGACGACGGGCTGGTGTACTGCGGCTCCGAGGTCGGCGCGGTGGACATGGACGGGCGGGGCCGGGTCCGGCGGAGCAGGCTGGGACCGGGCCAGATGCTGGTGGTGGACCCCCCCGCGGGCGGGCTCCTCGAGGACACCGAGGTGAAGTGGGACCTCGCCTCGCGTCGCGCCTACGGCACGTGGATCGGGCTGTACCTGCGCCGAGCCGGCCGCGGCCACCCGGTGGTGGCGACCCCGGCGCCGGCGGACCTCACGCGGCACCAGGTGGCATTCGGCTACACCAAGGAAGAGGTGACCGTGGTGCTCCGGCCCATGGCCCTGACCGGCCACGAGCCCACGTCTTCCATGGGCGACGACACCGCCCAGCCGCCCCTGGCGAACCGGGCCCGGTCCGTGTTCGGGTTCCTGAAGCAGCGCTTTGCCCAGGTCACCAACCCGCCCATCGACCACCTCCACGAGCGGATCGTCATGTCGCTGTCGACGCGGCTCGGACCGCGCGCGCCGCTGCTCGAGGAGCGTCCCGATGCCGCCTCGCTGGTGGAGCTGGACAGCTTCTTCCTGTACCCGGACGGTCTGGAGCGGCTGTGCCGGGGACCGTTCCGGGTCGTCCGGCTGGACGCCACGTTCGGCCGCGACGAGGGGTCCGCCGGGCTGGAGGCCGCCTGCCGGCGCCTGGCCCGGGACGCCGAGCGGGCCGTCCGCTCCCGGGTGGGTCTGGTGGTCGTGAGCGACCGTTGCACCGGCGAGCAACGCGTGCCCGTCCCGGCCCTGCTGGCCACGGGCGCCATCCACCACCACCTCCTCCGGACCGGACTCCGGTCGCGGGCCTCCGTCGTGGCCGACTCCGGCGAGCCCCGGGAGGTGCACCACTTCGCGGCGCTGCTCGGGTACGGGGCCGAGGCCGTCGTCCCGCGCACCGCCCTCGAGACCATCGCCGCGCTGTGCCTGGACGAGCGGATGGGCGGCGACTCGCCGAGCCCGGAGGAGGCCCAGGACCGGTTCCGCCGGGCCGTCGAGGAAGGCGTGCTGAAGGTGATGTCGAAGATGGGCATCTCCACGCTGGACGCGTACCGGGCCGCCCAGATCTTCGAGGGCGTGGGCCTGGGCTCCAAGGTGGTCGACCTGTGCCTGGCCGGGACGCCCTCGCCGCTCGGCGGCCGTGGGTTCGGGGACCTCGGAGCGGACGCCCTTCGCCGCCACCGGGAGGCGTACGGGCCCCGGGCCGCCCTCACCAATCCCGGGTTCGTCAAGCACCGGGCGGGCGGCGAGTACCACCAGACCAACCCCGACGTCGTGGGAGCCCTGCACGAGGCCCTGGGCGTCGGGGACGGCGCCGCGACGGGGTTCGACGGGTACCTCCGGTTCGCGGCGCTGGTGAACGAGCGGCCCTCGTCGGAACCGCGCGACCTGCTCGAGGCGGTCGCGGCGGGTCCCCCGGTTCCGCTGGAAGAGGTGGAGCCGGCCGGGGAGATCGCCAGGCGCTTCTCCACCGGCGCCATGTCGCTGGGCGCGCTGTCGCCGGAGGCGCACGAGACCCTGGCCGTGGCCCTTCGGATGATCGGCGCGAAGTCGAACACCGGCGAGGGCGGCGAGGACCCCGCCAGGTACCGCGACGAGCGGAACACCCTCATCAAGCAGGTGGCCAGCGCCCGGTTCGGAGTCACTCCCGAGTACTGTGTGTTCGCCGACGAGCTCCAGATCAAGATGGCCCAGGGGTCCAAGCCGGGCGAGGGCGGCCAGCTCCCGGGGCACAAGGTCACGGCCGAGATCGCCCGCCTGCGCCACACCACGCCCGGCGTCACGCTGATCTCGCCCCCGCCCCACCACGACATCTACTCGATCGAGGACCTGGCGCAGCTCATCTACGACCTCAAGCAGGTCAACCCGGCCGCCGCCGTGTCCGTGAAGCTGGTGTCCACGGTCGGGGTGGGCGTGATCGCGGTGGGCGTGGTGAAGGGGCTCGCCGACATCGTCCACATCGCCGGCTCGGACGGCGGAACCGGGGCCAGCCCGCTGTCCTCCATCAAGAACGCCGGGCTGCCCTGGGAGGTCGGGCTGGCCGAGACCCAGGCCGAGCTGGCCGCGAACGGGCTCCGGGACCGGGCCGTGCTGCGGGTGGACGGCGGGTTCAAGACCGGGCGGGACGTGGTCGTCGCGGCGCTGCTCGGCGCCGACGAGTTCTCCTTCGGCACGGCCGCCCTGCTGGCCGAGGGCTGCATCATGGTCCGGGCCTGCCACCGCGACACCTGCCCCACCGGCATCGCCACCCAGCGTCCCGAGCTTCGGGCGAAGTTCACCGGGTCGCCGGGGAAGGTCGCCGCGTACCTGCTGTTCGTGGCGGAGGAGGCCAGGCAGATGCTCGCGTCGCTGGGCCTGCGGTCCATCGACGAGGCCGTGGGCAGGACCGACCTGCTGAAGCCCCGCGTGGGGACCGATCGGGGCGCCGAGCGGCTGGACGTGTCGTCGCTGCTGGCGGGACCCGCCGGCGCCGGGTCTCGCCGGTTCGTCCGGCAGCACGAGGTCCAGCGGCCGAGGTCGTCCCTGGGCGACCGTCTTGCGGAGGAAGCGCTTCCCGCGATCCGAGCTGGCGGCGTTGCCCGGCCCTGCTACGACATCGGGAACGCCGATCGGGCCGTGGGCGCGCGCCTGTCGGGGGAGCTGGCCCGGGAGTTCGGTGCCGCGGAGCCGCCCGGACGGGCCGAGGTGACGTTCCGGGGAGCGGCCGGACAGAGCTTCGGCGCGTTCCTGGGTCCGGGCATCGAGTTCCGCCTGGTGGGCGAGGCCAACGACTACGTGGGCAAGGGCATGGGGGGCGGCCGCATCGTGGTGGTGCCGCCCGACGACGACGCCGGCGACCCCGTGGTGGTGGGCAACACGGTGCTTTATGGCGCAACGGGCGGCGAGCTGTTCTGCCGGGGGCGGGCCGGGGAACGGTTCGCGGTCCGCAACTCCGGGGCCACGGCGGTCGTGGAGGGGACCGGGGACCACACCTGCGAGTACATGACCCGCGGGACGGTCCTGGTGCTGGGGCCGGTGGGACGCAACCTCGGCGCGGGGATGTCCGGCGGCCGTGCGTTCGTGTACGACCCCGAGGGAACCCTGGCCGAGCGGGTCAACCACCAGCTGGTCGAGGTCTCGGTTCCGGAACCGGACGAGCTCGAGGAGGTGTGGGCCCTGGTGGGGCGCCACCTCGATCTGACCGGCTCGCCGATGGCGGCAGCCGTCCTCCGTTCCTGGACCCGGGCCCGGCGGGCCTTCTGGCTGGTGGCCCCGAAGGCCGCCGTCGCCCCAGCGCCGTCGGACGGTGACGCGGAGTCGGAGGAAGCCGCCCGGAGGGCCTCCGAGCCCGCCACCGGGAAGTAGCCAGGTTCAGCCGGGCGGGACCTCGCGGCTGAGGTACCACTCGCGGTGCACCGTGCACAGACCGCGTTCGTCGAAGTCGATCACCAGGACGCCGTCGAGCTTACGTGCGCCGGTCGGAGACCCCCTTGGGCGGGAACGACACCCGCCACTCCCCGCCGCTGCACGCGGCCTCCCGCCGCGACCCGCCCGGGCACGCCGCCACCCGTCGTGGACGGTCCAATGGGCATCCTCGTATACTTTTCCTGCGGCTTCCGGCTGCGGCCGGAGGCCGTTTCGACTCGTCTCCGGTCGTTTGGATCTGGGACAGTGGGGCGTGTCCCGACCGGAGGCCGGGACCAGCCCAGGGCAATCTGTAGGCACGGAGGCTGACGGAGGAGCGTGGCGAAGAAAGACGCGATCGAAGTGGAGGGCTCGGTGGTCGAGCCGCTCCCGAACGCCATGTTCCGCGTAGAACTGGACAACGGACACAAGGTTCTGGCCCACATCTCGGGGAAGATGCGGATGCATTACATCCGGATCCTCCCGGGGGACCGGGTCTTGGTGGAGCTCTCGCCCTACGACCTGTCGAGGGGCCGGATCGTCTACCGGTACCGGTAGGCCGGGGCCCGGGCAGAGGCTGGAGGAAGCGATGAAGGTTCGGCCGTCGGTGAAGAGGATCTGCGACCGGTGCAAGATCGTCCGGCGTCACGGCCGCGTGCTGGTCATCTGCTCCAACAACCCCCGACACAAGCAGCGCCAGGGCTAGGATGGGCTCGGAGGCCGGAACGAAGAGGAGGCGGTAGCGTGGCACGGATCGCAGGTGTGGACCTCCCCCGTGACAAGCGGGTGGACGTCGCGCTGCGCTACATCTACGGCATCGGTCCCCAGCGGGCCGGGGTCATCGTGGGCGGCGCCGGCATCGAGGGTGGGACGAAGGTCCGGGACCTGTCCGAGGAGGAGGTCGTCCGGATCCGTGAGTACATCGACCGCAACTTCAAGGTCGAGGGTGACCTCCGCCGGGACGTGGCTCAGGACATCAAGCGCAAGATCGAGATCGGGTGCTACCAGGGTCTCCGGCACCGCCGGAGCCTGCCGGTGCGGGGCCAGCGTACGCACACCAACGCCCGCACTCGCAAGGGTCCCAAGAAGACCGTCGGCGTGAAGCGCAAGAAGGGGAAGTAGGCCGCACCATGGCGAAGCCCAAGGCGAAGAAGGCCCGGAAGCGCGAGAAGAAGAACATCTCGCACGGCCAGGCCCACATCAAGTCGACCTTCAACAACACCATCGTCACCATCACGGACCTGTCGGGGAACACCCTGTCGTGGGCCAGTGCCGGCAACGTGGGGTTCAAGGGGTCCCGCAAGTCGACGCCCTTCGCCGCGCAGCTGGCGGCCGAGGCGGCGGCGCGGCGGGCCCAGGAGCACGGGCTCCAGCGGGTCGACGTCTTCGTCAAGGGCCCCGGGTCCGGCAGGGAGACCGCCATCCGGTCGCTCGCGGCCACGGGCCTGGAGATCCTGGGGATCCAGGACGTCACCCCCGTCCCCCACAACGGCTGCCGGCCCAGGAAGCGCCGGCGCGTCTAGTTCAATCGAAGGTTTCGTCCCCGCCATTCGCGCGCGGGGACGGTGAGTGGCGGGGCAGAAACGGATGATCCCCCGCCGAGGAGGTAGAGGCAGTTGCTCATCGTCACCAGACCCCAGATCCAGGAGAACCCCGTCTCCGACGTGCGCTCGAAGTTCTCGATCGAGCCGCTCGAGCCGGGGTTCGGCTACACCCTCGGGAACGCCCTGCGGCGGACCCTGCTGTCGTCCATCCCCGGAGCCGCCATCTCGTCGGTCCGCATCGAGGGCGTGCTCCACGAGTTCGCGACCATCCCCAAGGTGACCGAGGACGTCACCGACATCATCCTCAACCTGAAGGGACTCGTGCTCCGCTCGGAGGTCGACGAGCCGGCCACCGTGTACCTCAAGGCCAAGGGGCCTGGTGAGGTCACGGCCGGCGACGTCACCCCGCCCGCGGGCGTGGAGCTCCTCAACCCCGACCTGCACGTCGCCACGCTGTCCAAAGGCGGCACGCTCGAGATGGAGATGGTGATCGAGCGCGGCGTCGGCTACCGCCCGGCCGAGAAGAACAAGAAGCCGCGCGACCCCATCGGCGTGATCCCGGTCGACTCGATCTTCTCTCCCGTGCGGCGGGTGTCGTACTCCGTCGAGAACACCCGGGTCGAGCAGATGACCGACCGCGACCGGCTGATCCTGGACGTGGAGACCGACGGCTCGATGACGCCCCGCGAGGCGCTTGCCTCGGCCGGCAGCACGCTGCTCGAGCTGGTCAACCTGTTCTCCGAGCTGGCGGAGAGCCAGGGCCTGGCCATCGGGCCGGCCGCGGACGAGTCCGCGCTGTCGGGCGAGATGGCCATCACCATCGAGGAGCTGAACCTGTCGGTGCGTTCCTACAATTGCCTGAAGCGCGAGGGCATCAACACCGTCGGCGACCTCGTGCAGCGGAGCGAGCAGGAGCTCATGGACATCCGCAACTTCGGCCAGAAGTCGATCGAAGAGGTCAAGCAGAAGCTGGCCGACATGGGGCTCGGGCTCCGGGAGGAGTAAGGGAGCGCTGATGCCGAAGCCGAAGAGGGGCCCCAGGCTCGGGTCCGGTCCGGCCCACCAGCGCCTGCTGCTGTCCGGCCAGGCCGCCTCGCTGTTCACGCATGAGGCCATCACCACCACCGAGGCCAAGGCGAAGGCCCTGCGGCCGTTCGCCGAGAAGCTGATCACGTTCGCCAAGCGGGGCGACGTGGCGGCCCGCCGCGAGGTGCTGAAGGTGGTCCCGGACCGCGACGTCGTGCACAAGCTGTTCGCCGAGATCGGGCCGCGGTTCGCGGAGCGCAACGGCGGCTACACGCGGATCCTCAAGCTGGGGCAGCGTCAGGGCGACGGCGCTCCCATGGCCCGCATCGAGCTGCTCGCGGCCGAGGAGTAAAGAGCCCAAGCTCGCTTCGCTCGCGAACTTGCTCCGGCTGCGCTCGGTCTCGCTCGCC
>JALYLZ010000097.1 GCA_030774015.1 Actinomycetota bacterium
TCTTCGTGTTCTCCTCGCTGGTGGTGGGCGGGCTGGTGCTCGGCCTGACCGCGTTCAACGCGGTGCTGGCGCAGAGCTCGTTCCGCATCGCGGACCTGTCCAAGCGGGTCCAGGACCTGTCGCAGACCTACGAGCGCATGCAGCTGGAGGAGGCCCGGCTGTCCTCGCCGGGCCGCATCGCCAAGGCGGCCCGCAAGCTCGGGATGGTGCTCCCGAACCAGGTCCAGGTCATCCACGTCCGGATCCCCCAGCAGGATCCGGTGTCATACCCCCGCGACGGCGGGAGCGCCCGGTCGTTGGCCCTGAAGGCGGTGGTGGGGGGCATCGGGTGACCCGGCCGCCTCTCGGTCGCCTCGTGGCGGTCTTCGTGACACTGTCATTGGGGCTCGGGGGGATCCTGGCCCGTCTCGCGTTCCTCCAGGTGAAGGACGCGCGCGCCTACGAGGTCCGCGCGTTCCGCCAGCGCGTGCACACCATCACCCTCCCGCCGGTGCGGGGATCGCTCCTGGACCGCCACGGCAAGGAGCTCGCGCTGTCGCTCCCGGCCAAGGACGTCTACGCGGACCCCCGCTACGTGAAGAACGTGGACCGCACGGCCCGCCGGGTGGCCCGGGGCCTGCACATCCCGCTGCGAACCGTGCTCCACGCGCTCCGGGAGAAGACCTCCTTCGTGTACCTGGCCCGGCAGGTCGACGCCGACGTGGCGGGGAAGCTGGAGGCCCAGGAGCTGCCGGGGATCGGGTTCCTGGACGACGCGAAGCGCTACTACCCGAGCGGGCCGCTCGCCTCCCAGACCCTGGGGTTCGTCGGGGTCGACGGCACGGGGCTCGCCGGTCTGGAGCTCCAGTACCAGTCCCAGCTGGCCGGCCGCCCCGGGAAGCGGACGGTGGAGGTCGACCCCTCCGGCCACATCATCCCCCAGGGCGTGAACCGCGACGTCCCGCCGGTTCCCGGCGACGACGTGGTCACCACAATCGACCGGGAGATCCAGTACCGGGTGCAGCTGGCCCTGGCCGCGGCGGTGAAGCAGAACCAGGCCAAGGGCGGCACGGTCATCGTGATGGATCCCCGTACCGGTGACATCCTGGCCCTGGCCTCCTACCCGTGGTTCGACCCGGCGCACTTCGCCACCACGCCGTCCGCTCGCATTCGAAACTCCGCCATCGTCGACGCCTACGAGCCCGGCTCGGTGAACAAGGTGATCACGGCCTCGGCCGCCATCCAGGACCACGTCATCCCGCTCACGCAGACGCTCACCGTGCCCGACCACTGGCAGGTCGGTGACCACGTGTTCCACGACGCGCACACCCACCCCGCGGAGGCGATGACGCTGGCGGACGTCATCGCGGAGTCGAGCAACGTCGGGACCATCCGCATCGCCGGCATGCTCGGCCCGACCCGCATCGACCAGTACCTGGCGCGGTACGGGCTGGGGCAGTACACCGGCATCGACTTCCCCGGCGAGTCCGCGGGCATCCTGCCCCTGCTGGCCGACTGGCACGACACCAGCATGGGGACCATCCCGGTGGGGCAGGGCCTGGCGGTGACGCCGCTCCAGATGGCGGCGGTGTACGCGGCGGTCGCGAACGGCGGCGTGTGGACCCAGCCACGGCTGGTCCGCGGGTTCGTCGATCCGGGCGGCTCCTTCCACCCGGCACCGGCTCCCCAGACCAGGCGGGTCGTGTCGGCCCACACCGCGCGCATCGTGCGACAGATCCTGGCGTTCGCCGTGGACGCGGGGACCGGCGTGAACGCCCAGATCCCCGGATACTGGGTGGCCGGAAAGACCGGAACCGCGCTGGTCCCGAAGGTGAACGGCCTGGGCTACTCGAACCGGTACATCGCTTCGTTCATCGGCATGGTCCCCGCGTCGCGGCCCCAGCTGGTGGTGGCGGCGATCATCGACCAGCCGGTGACGGTGTACGGCGCGGTGGCGGCGGCGCCGCTGTTCCAGGAGATCGCCCGCTACGCGCTGGCGCGGATGCGGATCTCGCCGGCGCCCCGCCTCCCGCTTCCGCCACACGCGCTCTCCTACCAGGCCGGATGAGGCCGAGGGACCGGGGCGGGGTCGGGGGACCGGGATGGGCGCGATGCTAGAATCCCGCCGCATTTCGGGCCGGGCTGGAAACGGCAGCGAGCCCGCCGTGATCGAGCTGGCTCCTCGCGATCCACCTTCCGAATCGACGCCGATGACTCCGTTCGCCGACAGGCCGCTGGCCGATCTCACCGCGGGGCTCCCGGGCCGGACCGTGGGGGATGCGGACGTCCGGGTGACCGGCGTCACGTACCGGTCGGATCAGGTCGAGCCGGGGGACCTGTTCTTCTGCGTCCCGGGCACCCGCGTCGACGGACACGAGTTCGCCCCGGAGGCGGCCGCGGCCGGCGCGGTGGCGGTGGTGGCGGAACGGGAGCTGGCGCTGCCGGGCCACGTGGCCCAGGTGGTCGTGCCGTCGGTGCGCGAGGCCATGGGACCGGTGTCGGCCGCGTTCTACGGCCGTCCCGCCGACCGCATGACCGTGGTCGGGATCACCGGAACGAACGGCAAGACCACCACGACCTACCTCCTGGAGTCGGTGTTCCGGGCCGCCGGCCTGGCGCCCGGCGTGGTGGGGACCACCGGCGTGCGCATCGACGGGCAGCCCGAGCCCTTCCCCCGCACCACCCCGGAGGCCCCGGACCTGCACCGGCTGCTGGTCAGGATGCTGGAACACGGCGTGCGGGCCGTGGCCATGGAGGTGTCCTCGCACGGACTCCATCAGCATCGGGTCGGGGGCTTCCGCTTCGCCTGCGCGGTGTTCACGAACCTCACCCAGGACCACCTCGACTACCACGACACCATGGAGGAGTACTTCCGGGCCAAGGCCATGCTGTTCACCCCGGAGATCGCCGAACGGGCCGCGGTGAACCTGGACAGCCCCGAGGGGCGGCGGCTGGTGGACACCGGCGTGCCGACCGTCACGTACGGCGTGGCGGAGGGCGCGGACGTCCGGGGGGAGGACGTCCACACCGACGCGTCGGGCCTGGCGTTCCGGGTGGGGACGCTCGAGGTTCGCTCACGCCTCCGTGGCCTGTTCAACGTGTCGAACTGCCTGGCGGCCCTGGCCGCGGCCCGCTCCGTCGGCATCGAGGACGCCGCCACCGCCGAGGGGATCGGGGTCCTGGCCGGGGTTCCGGGACGACTGGAGCCCGTCGAGGCGGGGCAGGACTTCCTGGTGCTGGTGGACTACGCGCACACCCCGGACAGCCTGGAGAACGTGCTCCGGGCGGCCCGTCCGCTCGCCAAGGGCCGCGTGATCGTGGCGTTCGGATGCGGCGGGGACCGCGACCGGGGCAAGCGTCCGCTCATGGGCGAGGTGGCCACGACCCTGGCCGACCTCACCGTGGTCACCAGCGACAACCCGCGCTCGGAGGACCCGCTGGCCATCGTGGCGGAGATCGAGCGGGGGGCCCGGCGCGGCCGGGGCCGGTACGTGGTCGAGCCGGACCGCCGGGAAGCCATCCGGATGGCCCTGGGCGAAGCGGAAGCCGGCGACGTGGTGGTCATCGCCGGGAAGGGCCACGAGACCGGCCAGGAGTTCGCCGGCGGCATGGTCGTCCCCTTCGACGACCGCATCGTGGCGGCGGAAGAGCTCCGGAGGCTGCGGTGAGGCCGAGGCGCCTGTCCGGCGTTGCCCGAGCCGTGAACGGCCGCCTGATCGGCGAGGACGCCGAGGTGGACGCGGTCGTGGTGGACAGCCGGACGGCCGGTCCCGGCACCCTGTTCGTGGCGATCCGGGGCGAGCGCCAGGACGGGCACCGGTTCGTGGCCGGCGCGTTCGCGAACGGCGCGGCGGGGGCGCTGGTGGAGCGAGCCGAAGGCGCGGCCGGCCCCGCGGTGGTCGTGGCGGACGCCGGCGAGGCACTCCTCGACCTGGCCGCCGACGAGCGGACGGCCCTTGCGGCAACCGTGGTCGGCATCACCGGTTCCACCGGCAAGACCTGCACGAAGGACTTCGCCGCCGCGGTGCTTCGGGGGCACTTCGACGTCCTGGCCAGTCCCGCGTCCTTCAACAACGAGGTGGGGCTGCCGCTCACGCTGCTCTCGGCTCTGGACGGCACCGAGGTCGTGGTGTGCGAGATGGGCGCCCGCGGCGTCGGACACGTGGCCCGCCTGTGCCAGGTGGCCCGCCCCTCCGTCGGCATCGTCACCAACGTGGGCGTCGCGCACCTCGAGCTGTTCGGCTCGCGGGAGAACATCGTCCGGGCCAAGGCGGAGCTGGTGGAGGCGCTTCCCCCGGACGGCGTGGCCGTGCTGAACGCCGACGACCCGGTGGTGCGCGGATACGCCGCGCGAACGCCCGCCCGCGCCGTCACGTTCGGCCTGGCCGAGAACGCCGACGTCCGGGCCGAGGACGTGACGCTCGGCGAGGAGGGCCGGGCGGCGTTCACGCTGGTTGCATCCGGGGTTCGCCAGCACGTCGAGCTGGCCGTGGCCGGCGCGCACATGGTGCCGAACGCGCTGGCCGCGTCGGCGTGCGGCCTGGCCCTCGGGGTGACCCTCGCGGAATGCGCCGCGGCCCTGAAGGACGCCCACGTCTCCGCGTGGCGCATGGAGACCTTCACCACCGAGGGCGGCGTCCGCGTGGTGAACGACGCCTACAACGCCAACCCGGCCTCGATGCAGGCCGCCCTCCAGTCGCTCCGGTGGATGGCCCGCCCACCCTCCCGGGCCGTCGCGGTGCTGGGGCACATGGCCGAGCTCGGGCCCATCTCCGACCAGGAGCACGAGCGCGTCGGCGAGCTGGTGGCACGCCTCGGGATCGACCGCGTGGTCACGGTCGGCCCGCAGGCCCGGGCCATCGCCGTGTCCGCACAGCGGGAAGGGGTCGAGCCCGAGAACGTCGCCGCGTTCGAGGACGCCCGGACGGCGCTGGCGGAGCTCCGGACGTGGCTTCGCCCCGGCGACGTGGTGCTGGTGAAGGGGTCCCGGGTGGCCGGCCTGGAGAAGCTGGCGGAAGCGCTCCGCGATCCGGGGTCGCGGCCGTGACCGGCATCCTCGTCTCCGCCGCGACCGGACTGATCCTGACGCTCCTCGGGACCCCGCTGGCCATCCGCCTGTTCCGGGCGTGGGGCTGGGGCCAGCGCATCCGGGAGGCGTGGTACGGCGAGGGCCCCGAAGCGCACCACGGCCACCTGGGGAAGGTGGGGACGCCCACCATGGGCGGCATCGTGATCCTCATCGGGATGACGGGGGCCTATCTGGTGGCCCGGGTGACGGGGGCGAAGTTCAGCGCGGTCGGCGTGGCGGTGATGGGGGCGGCGTTCGGCCTGGGGTTCGTGGGGTTCCTGGACGACTTCCTGAAGATCCGCCGCCAGCGCTCGCTCGGCCTCAACAAGACCGCGAAGTTCGCCGGCCAGGCGGTGGTGGCGATCGTGTTCAGCCTCCTGCTGCTGCGGGAGGGACACCAGATCTCCCACCTGTCGTTCATCCGAGCCACCGACGTGAACCTCGGCCTGTTCTTCTACCTGTGGGCGTTCCTCATCCTCTCCGCGGCGTCGAACGGCGTGAACCTCACCGACGGGCTGGACGGCCTGGCCTCCGGCTCCACGGCCCTGGTGCTGGCGGCGTTCGTGTTCATCGCGTTCTGGCAGGACCGGCACTCCTGCGTGCTGGTCCCGCGGAAGGCGTGCTACCCGGTCAGCGGCCGCGCCTCCCTCGACACGGCCATCGTGGCGGCGGGCGCGCTGGGGGCCGTCGCGGGCTTCCTGTGGTGGAACGCCGCGCCGGCCCGCATCTTCATGGGCGACACGGGCTCGCTCGCGCTGGGCGGCCTGGTCGGGGCGCTGGCCCTGGCCACCGAGACCCAGCTGCTGCTGGTGATCCTGGGCGGGCTGTACGTGCTGGAGACGACGTCGGTGATCGCGCAGGTCGTCTCCTACCGGGTGTTCCACCGCCGGCTGTTCCGGATGGCGCCGATCCACCACCACTTCGAGCTCATGGGGTGGCACGAGTTCACGGTGATCGTCCGGTTCTGGATCGTGGCCGGCCTGTCGGTGACGTTCGGCCTGGGGCTGTTCTACGCGGACTTCCTGGCCCGCGGAGGGACGGGATGAGCGAGCTCTCCGTGCAGGGAAAGCTGGTCGTCGTGGTGGGGCTGGGGGCGAGCGGCCGGGCGGCGG
>JALYLZ010000098.1 GCA_030774015.1 Actinomycetota bacterium
AGGAGAAGGAGCGGGGCATCACCATCGCCATCGCCCACGTGGAGTACCAGACCGAGAACCGCCACTACGCCCACGTGGACTGCCCCGGGCACGCCGACTACATCAAGAACATGATCACCGGGGCCGCCCAGATGGACGGGGCCATCCTGGTGGTCTCGGCCGCCGACGGCCCCATGCCCCAGACCCGGGAGCACGTCCTTTTGGCCCGCCAGGTGGGGGTCCCCTACATCGTGGTGTTCCTGAACAAGGCCGACATGGTGGACGACCCCGAGCTCCTCGACCTGGTGGAGCTGGAGGTCCGGGAGCTCCTCACCTCCTACGAGTTCCCCGGCGACGACGTGCCCGTGATCGTGGGATCGGCCCTGAAGGCCCTGGAGGGCGACCCGGAGGCCACGGCCAAGATCGAGGAACTGATGGCCGCGTGCGACAGCTACGTTCCCGAGCCGACCCGGGACGTGGACAAGCCCTTCCTGATGTCCATCGAGGACGTGTTCTCTATCACGGGGCGGGGCACGGTCACCACGGGCCGGGTGGAGCGGGGGACGCTCCAGAAGATGGCCGAGGTCGAGATCGTCGGGCTCAAGCCCACCCGCAAGACCATCGCCACCGACCTGGAGATGTTCCGCAAGCTCCTGGACGAGATCCGGGCCGGCGACAACGTGGGCGTCCTCCTCCGCGGCATCGACAAGGACGAGGTGGAGCGGGGCCAGGTCCTGGCGAAGCCGGGGTCCATCACTCCCCACACGGACTTCACCGCGCAGGTGTACGTCCTGAGCAAGGAGGAGGGCGGCCGGCACACCCCGTTCTTCGGGAACTACAAGCCGCAGTTCTACTTCCGGACCACCGACGTCACCGGCACCGTGCAGCTGGGCGAGGGCGTGGAGATGATCATGCCCGGTGACAACACCGAGATGACCGTTTTGCTGGAGAAGCCCATCGCCATGGAGGAGGGCCTCCGCTTCGCCATCCGCGAGGGCGGCCGCACCGTCGGCGCCGGCCGCGTCACGAACATCGTCAAGTAGCCTGAGACCGACTAGGAAACCGAGATGCCAAAGACCGACAACCGACCCGTGATCACCCTGGCCTGCACCGACTGCAAGCGCCGCAACTACGTGACCGAGAAGAACCGCACGAACGACCGCGACCGCCTGGAGCTGAAGAAGTACTGCCGCTGGTGCCGAGGCCACACCCTCCACCGAGAGACCCGCTGACGGTTCCGGGCCCCGAGGTAGCGCGGCCTCTATGCGTCGGGAGCCGGCCGAGCTGGGAGTGGCCTAGTTCGCGACGGCCGGGCGGTAGTTCGGGTCCAGGGCACCGGGGCGGAGGAGGCTTCCGGGGGTGGCCATGACCCTTTCGTACGCGTCTTCCATGACGTCGATGAGGTCGCGAGCCCGCTGGAGAGACTCGGGGATGTACAGGTTCCCCTGGATCACCCGGATGACCCGCTCGCGGAAGCGCTTGCGGACGGCGTAGATCGTGAACAGGTTCTGGAGCTTGTAGAATAGCGCGATCAGCCGGTACCAGGTCTCGACGCCGTCGCCGACGCGGCGCTCGAACTCCTTGAACTCCATCTCCTCGTCGCCGCCCTTCAGCACGGCGTCGAGGGTGTCGAACGCGATGGCGCCCGAGTACGTGGCCACGTCGACGCCGGTCGAGAAGATGGGATCGACGAACCGGAGGGCGTCACCGGCCAGCAGCCAGCCCGGCCCGGACAGGCGCTCGATCTTGTAGGTGTAGTCGCCCTGGATCCACCACGGGCGGATGCGCTCGGCGTTGCGCATGTAATGGGTGAGGCTGCGGTTCCGGCTGATCAGGGACTGGAAGAACTCCTCGTGGCTGCGCCCGGACTTCTCGAAGTGCACCTTGTCCGTGACCATGCCGACCGAGGTGATCCCGAAGCGCAAGGGGATCTGCCACGCCCAGGCCCGTTCCATCCCGAGGAAGTGCAGGAACAGGTTTCCGGCGAGCTCGGGAGGCTGCGGCTCGAGCCCCCGGAACCACGAGTAGATGGCGAACTGGTTGAACACGGGGTCCTTTGTCCGCAGGCCGAGCTGGCTGGCGATCATGCAGCGACGGCCCGACGCGTCCACCACGTACCGGGCAGACAGGTCGCGCTCCCAGCCGTCGGCGACCTTGGCCCGAACCCCCACCGCCCGGTCCCCGTCGAAGAGAACCTTCTGCACCGTCACGCCCTGCAGGACCTGCGCGCCCTTCTCGTGGGCGTGGCGGAGCAGCATGGTGTCCAGCACGTCCCGCTCGACGTTGTAGGTGTACAGCTGGGGTGCGTCGGGAGGCGGGAACTCGCCGAGGTTGATGGTGACGAACGAGCCCACCGGCGACCGGGGCGAGGTCCAGCAGGCCCCCGGCTTGTGGACGAACCCGGCGTCCTCCATCTTCTCCAGGAACCCGATCCGCTTGAAGATGAAGTTCGTGGACGGGGTGAGGGACTCGCCCACGTGGTCGCGGGGATGGATGTCCTTCTCGATGACGAGGGCCCGGTACTCCTCCATGCCGAGCAGCGAGCCCAGCACGGAGCCGGCGGGCCCGCCGCCGATGACGATGACGTCGTAGTCAGTTTCGTGAGTGCTCAACGATTCCCCACCCAGAAGGTCGCGCCGAGACTACCGAAGTGAACTTCATGGGTCAACGGGTCCCGCGCCTCCGGGTCAGGGGCGCGCGCTGACCTTCCCGTGGCGGATGGCGAAGGCCAGGGCCTCCGTCTTCGAGTGCACGCCCAGCTTGGTGAGGACGTTCTGCACGTGCGTGCGCAGGGTGGCCACGCTGATCCCGAGGAACATCGCGATCTGCTCGGGGCGGGCGCCGTCGGCCATGAGCTGGAGGATCTCGGTCTCCCGGGCGGTCAGCCGGTCGGCCCGCTGCTGGGCGGTGGCGCGCTCGGCCCGGCGATGGCGGAGGCGACGGAGCAGCCGCCGGCGCTCCTCCGCGCTGAGCAGCGGCTCGCCCGCTGCCGCCCCTCGCACGGCCCGGGCCACCGACTCGACGGGCTCGAACTTCGACACGATGCCGACGGCCCCCGCCTCCACGGCCCGGGCCAGCATGAGGTCGCCCTGGTCGGCGGCCAGGACCACGATCCGCGCCTCGGGGGCCGCCTCGCCCAGGCGGCGCACGGCGTCGATCCCGGAGTCGCCGGGAAGCGCCAGGTCGGCCAGGACCACCTGGGGCGCGGCCTCCGCGGCTTGCGAGACGGCGTCGTCGGGACCGTGGGCCACGCCCACCACC
>JALYLZ010000099.1 GCA_030774015.1 Actinomycetota bacterium
CTCCAGGATGGCGCGGCCCGTTCTGTCCTCGTTCCCGATCGGTTTCATGAGCGCCGTGCTCGGTTCCACCGGGCTTCCGGTGTCGCGGATCGGTCTGGGCCTCGCCGCCCTCGGCCGCCCCGCCTACATCACCCTGAGGCGCGACCGGGACCTGGGCGCAGCCCGAAGCCAGGAGGCCATGGAACGGCGGGCGCACGAGGTGATGGACGCGGCGTACGAAGCTGGGATCCGGTACTTCGACGCCGCCCGGTCCTACGGGTACGCCGAACGGTTCCTGGCCTCCTGGCTCGAGCGGGACGAGCCCTTGCGCAAGGTGACGGTCGGGTCGAAGTGGGGGTATCGGTACACCGCGGGGTGGCGCCTCGACGCCGAGGTGAACGAGGTCAAGGACCACAGTCTGGAGGCCCTTCGGCGCCAGTACGCCGAGAGCCGTTCCATCCTGGGCGACCGTCTGGCCCTGTACCAGATCCACTCGGCGACCCTGGAAAGCGGCGTGCTGGAGGACCGCCGGGTGCTGGCCGAGCTGGCCCGCCTGCGGGACGAAGGTCTGGTCATCGGCCTGACCGCGAGCGGACCGCGGCAGGGCGAGGTGATCCGCCGGGCCCTGGAGGTCTCGGTCGACGGCGTGAACCCCTTCTCGGCGGTTCAGGCCACGTGGAACGTGTTCGAGCCCTCCGTGGGGCCGGCCCTCTCCGAGGCGCGGAAGTCGGGCTGGGGGGTGATCGTGAAGGAAGCCCTGGCCAACGGCCGCCTGACATCCAACGGCGCGCCGCCGGCCGAGCTGGCCCGTGTGGCCGACGCGCACGGCGTGGGGCCGGACGCGGTCGCGCTGGCCGCCGCCCTGTCCCAGCCGTGGGCGTCCGTCTGCCTGTCGGGAGCGGTCAGCGTCGACCAGCTCCGGAGCAACGTCGCCGCGCCGGCCGTCACGCTCTCGAACCACGAGCTCGATCGTCTGGCGCGGCTGGCCGAGCCCCCGGAACAGTACTGGCGAACCCGCGCCGGGCTCCCCTGGCGGTAGCCGGGCCTGCGCTCGCGTTCCTCTCGCAGAAGCCGCTCCACCCCGATCGGGCTAGCCGGCTTCCTCGCCCTTGACGATGCCGAAGACGGCCCCCTGCGGGTCGGCCAGGACGGCGTACCGGCCCGCGCCCTCCATGGTCATGGCGGGCATCAGCACGCTTGCCCCGCCCTCCAGCGCGGCGGCCAGTGTGCCGTCCACGTCGGCGACCTCGAAGTAGATGGCCCAGTTCGGCGGGATCTCCATGCCGGGCTGGGGGGCGGTCAGCCCGCCCACCGGCCTCGCCCTTGCTGAATATCGTGTAGGAACCGCCGCCCATGTCCATGGTCCGGGCGGTCCACCCGAAGACTTCCTCGTAGAAGGCCTGGGCCCGGGCCGTGTCGGGCGTCCACAGCTCCGCCCAGCCGAACGACCCGGGAACGTCGGCCAGCCCGAACCCCGGATGGTCCTTGGGCTGCCACGCGCTGATCGCGGCGCCGGTGGGGTCGGCCATCACCGTCATGCGGCCCGACTCCAGCACGTCGAACGGCGGCGCCAGCACCATGCCTCCGGCGGCTTCCGCCGCCTTGGCGGTCTGGTCGGCGTCCTCGGTGGCGACATAGACGTTCCAGCGGGGCGGGATGCCCTGGGAACGTTCCTGGTCGAACTGCTGGGTCCCGGCGCCGACGTAGCGGTCTCCGAGCCCGAACATCGTGTACACGCCGCCGTCCGGCAGCGGGGCGTCCCAAGCCTGCCACCCGAACAGCTTCGTGTAGAACTCCCTGGCGGCCGGGAAGTCGCTGGTGGCGAGCTCCACCCAGCAGAACGTCCCCGGCTCGTGCTTCTCGAACTCCGTCATCGTCGGCTCCTTCCGTTCGCTGGTCCGGTTCGTCCAACCCTAGCGCGGGCCGCCGACAGGCGTGCATCCGGGCATACACTCCCCCGCATGATCGTGTGTGCCCGTTGCGGGCAGGAGAACCCGGACGGGTTCCGGTTCTGCGGCCGCTGCGCGTCTCCCCTCGGCGCCGAGGCGCCGAGGGGCGAGGAACGCAAGGTCGTCACCGTCCTGTTCTGCGACCTGGTGGGGTTCACCGCTCGCTCGGACCGGGCCGATCCCGAGGACGTTCGGGCCACGCTCCGCCCGTACCACGCCCGGCTCCGCATCGAGATCGAGCGCTACGGCGGGACGGTGGAGAAGTTCATCGGCGACGCCGTCATGGCTGTGTTCGGAGCGCCGGTGGCGCACGAGGACGACCCCGAGCGAGCCGTCCGCGCCGGGCTCCGCATCACGGAGGCCATCGAGGAGCTCAACGAATCGCAGAGCGGCCTGGACCTCTCGGTCCGGATCGGGATCAACTCGGGGGAGGCCGTCGTCGCCCTGGGGGCCCGGCCAGCGGAGGGGGAGGGCATCGTCACCGGCGACGTGGTCAACACCGCGGCCCGCCTGCAGACCGCCGCCCCGGTCGGCGCGGTCGTGGTGGGTGCGTTGACCTACCGGGCGACCCGCGAGGTGTTCGACTACGACGATCTCGACCCCGTAGCCGCGAAGGGCAAGCAGGAGCCGATTCCTCTGTGGCGGGCCCTACGGGCGAAGAGCCGGTTGGGCGTGGACATCGAGCAGGGAACCCGGGCGCCGCTCCTCGGCCGCGACGCCGAGCTCGGGCTGCTGAAGGACACGTTCATCCGAACGGTTCGGGACCAGGCGCCGCAGCTCGTGACGCTGACCGGCGAACCCGGGGTGGGCAAGTCGCGCCTGGTCTGGGAGTTCCGCCGGTTCGTGGACGACACGCCAGACCTCGTCTACTGGCGGCAAGGGCGCTGTCTCCCCTACGGCGACGGCATCGCGTTCTGGGCCCTCGGCGAGATCGTCAAGGCCCAGGCCGGCATCAACGAGACCGACGACCCGGAGCGGGCGTCGGCGAAGCTCGACGCGGCCGTCCGCTTTCTGGCCGCGCCCGCGGAGGAGGCCGAGTGGCTGAAGGCGCGACTGGCCCCGCTCGTGGGCGGCGAGGGCGCCGGCAGCGGTGCGGACGCGGTGGCGCGGGACGAGTCCTTCGCGGCGTGGCGGCGGTTCCTCGAGCTGGCGGCCGCGCGCTCCCCTCTCGTCGCCGTCTTCGAGGATCTCCACTGGGCCGATCCGGTGCTGATCGAGTTCCTGGAGCATCTCGTCGACTGGGCGTCGGGCGTGCCGTTGCTGATCCTGTGCACCGGCAGGCCCGAGCTGTACGAGCGCCACCCCGGTTGGGGCGGCGGGAAGCGGAACTCCTTCACCGTGGCCCTCTCGCCGCTGGGTGCCGAGGACACCGCCCGTTTGATCTCCGAGCTGCTGTCCCAGGCGGTGCTCCCGGCGGAGGTCCAGTCGGCGCTCGTGGAGCGCTCCGGCGGCAACCCCCTGTACACGGAGGAGTTCGTGAAGATGCTGGTGGACCGGGGCGTGCTTGCTCGCGGGGAGAACAGGGGCCCGTGGCGGCTGGCGGCCGACGCGGACATCGCCGTCCCGGAGACGCTCCAGGCGCTCATCGCGGCCCGGCTCGACACGCTGCCCATCGAACAGAAGTCGCTGCTCCAGGACGGGTCGGTGGTGGGGAAGGTCTTCTGGAGTGGGGCTGTGGCCGCCATGGGAGCCGTGGACGAACAGGCGGTCCGCATCGCCCTGCACGAGCTCGCACGCAAGGAGTTTCTCCGGCCCGCCCGGACCACCTCGATGGAGAACCAGGCCGAGTACTCGTTCTGGCACGTGCTCATCCGCGACGTGGCCTACGGGCAGATCCCCCGCGCCGCCCGCGGGAAGAAGCACCGGGCCGCGGCCCGGTGGATCGAGGGCCAGGCGGGGGACCGGGCGGTGGACCAGGCCGACTTCCTTGCCTACCACTACGGCCAGGCGCTGGAGCTGGCCCGGGCGGCGGGAGACCGGGTTGAGTCGGAAGGCTTGAGGGAGCCGCTGCAACGGTTCCTGGTGCTGGCCGGCGATCGCGCGTTCCCGCTCGACGCCGCCAAGGCGGAGTCGTTCTACCGCGACGCCCTGGAGCTCCTTCCCGAGGGAACCGTCGATCGTGCCCGGGTCGAGCTCAAGGCGCTTGACGCCGGGTGGACGTCCGGGACCAGGCCGGCCCAGGAGGTCATCGCCGGCTACGAGGGCCCCATCCGCTCCTTCCGCGAGGCCGGCGACGTGGAGGCGGCGGCGGAGGCGATGATGGCGCTGACCGGC
The DNA here is from genome assembly GCA_030774015.1 of Actinomycetota bacterium. Lineage (NCBI taxonomy): Bacteria > Bacillati > Actinomycetota > Actinomycetota bacterium. Next base: position 4,203 of record JALYLZ010000099.1, read on the forward strand.
CCGCTCTGGGTCAGCGGTGAGACGGAGCGAGCGGAGCGGGTGGCCCGGGAGGTCATGGAGCTCCTGGGGACGGACCCGTCCCCGCTCCTGGCGCGCGCCCACTCCATCCTGGCAGGCCGATTGATGCTGTCCAGCAAGTTCGACGAATGCCTTCGTCTGACCGACCGGGCCCTCGAGCTCGCGGCCCAGTTCGGCATGGACGAGGTGACCCTGCGGGCCCTCCAGTTCCGGGGCAGCATCTGGTGCCTTCGGGGCGATCCAGAAGGTGGCCTCGCGGACCTGCGGCAGTCGCTGGACATGGCGCTGAGCCGGGCCTCGGGCCAGGCCTACGCGGCCTACGTCAACCTGGCCGACTTCGTGTGGGACGAGATGGGGCCGGCGGCGGGGCTGGCGATCTATCGAGCCGGCATCGACCATTCCAAGGCCCGCGGGAACTTCAACAGCGCCATGTGGGCGACGGCGGAGTCGGCCTGGCTCCTGTTCGGGTCGGGCGAATGGGACGAATGCCTTCGGTCGGCGGACGAGGTCATCGAATGGGGGCGCGGTTTCGGGGAGACGCAGATGACGGTGATCGCCATGCAGTCGAAAGCGGACGTGCTGGTGAGCCGGGGTCGGGCGCGGGAGGCGGCGGAGCTCGTCGCGGAGTTCCTGCCCAGAGCCCGGGCGGCCCGCGATCCGCAGATCCTCATGCCGTCCCTCGTCACGGCGACGGCGGTGGACCTCGCACTGGGGCGGCGCCCGGAGGCGACGGAGCAGATCATGGAGTACGCCCGCGACGTCCTGGACCCGACGTTCGCGGCCTACTTCCAGCCCCAGGTCTCGCGAGTCCTGGTCCAGGCCGGCCGCACCGACGACGCGCAGGACTACTTCGAAGCGGGGGTTGCCTCCTTGGTCCGAATGCGGCACGGGGGCGTGGCCGCGGCGGGGATCCTGGCCGAGGCCCGGGGGGAACTGGAGGAGGCGGAACGGCTCCACGCGGACGCGGCGGCGCGGTGGAACGACTACGGCTACCCGTTCGAGGAAGCCCATTCCCTGCTCGGACAGGCCCGATGCCTGATCGGGTCGGGTCGAGGCGGCGAGGCAGAGGCACCGCTGTCGCGGGCCCAGGAGATCCTGGCCGGACTCGGAGCCCTACCGCTGCTCGCCGAGGCCTCGCGCCTGCTGGAGGAGGTCCGCTCCGCCGGTTCGGCGTCGCCGGGCCGGTAGACTGGAGGCGACCTCTGTCTCCCCTCGAGGACCCCTGCCATGCCATCCCGTGAAGACCTTCGCAACGTCGCCATCGTGGCCCACGTCGACCACGGGAAGACGACGCTGGTCGACGCCATGTTGTGGCAGACGGGCGCTTTCCGGGCGGGCTCGGACGTGGAGGAGCGGGTCCTCGACTCCATGGACCTTGAGCGCGAGAAGGGCATCACCATCCTCGCCAAGAACACCGGCGTGAACTACGGCGGGGTCAAGATCAACATCGTCGACACGCCCGGCCACGCCGACTTCGGGGGCGAGGTGGAGCGCGGCCTGACCATGGTGGACGGTGTGCTGCTGCTGGTCGACGCCTCGGAGGGGCCGCTGCCGCAGACCCGGTTCGTCCTTCGGAAGGCGCTGGAGGCGCGCCTGCCCGTGATCCTGGTGGTCAACAAGGTCGACCGGCCCGACGCCCGCATCGCCGAGGTCCTGGACGAGGTGTACGAGCTGTTCCTGGACCTCGACGCCGATGAATCGCAGATCGAGTTCCCCATCCTGTACGCGAACGCCCGAGCGGGATGGGCCTCCACGGTGCCGGACGTGGCCGGTTCGGACCTGAAGCCGCTGTTCGAGATGCTGATCGAGCACATCCCGGCGCCCCGGTACGACGATTCCCATCCGCTCCAGGCTCTGGTGACGAACCTGGACGCCTCGCCCTACGTGGGCCGGCTGGCCCTGTGCCGGGTGATGCACGGCACCATCCGCCGGGGCCAGCAGGTGGCGTGGTGCCGGGCCGACGGGTCCATCGAGCCGGCCAAGATCACCGAGCTGTACGTGACCGAAGCGCTGGACCGTGTCCCGGCCGAGGAGGCCGGGCCAGGCGAGATCATCGCGGTGGCCGGCCTGGCCGAGGTCACCATCGGCGAAACCCTGGCCGACCCGGCCGACCCCCGTCCGCTCCCGGTCTCGCACTTCGACGACCCCAGCCTGTCCATGACCGTCGGCATCAACACCGCGCCGCTGGCCGGCCTGGACGGCGACAAGGTCACGGCGCGCCTGGTGAAGGGGCGGCTGGAACAGGAGGTGGTGGGCAACGTCTCCATCCGGGTCCTGCCCACCGAGCGCCCCGACACGTGGGAGGTGCAGGGCCGCGGCGAGCTCCAGCTGGCCGTGCTGGTCGAGATGATGCGCCGCGAGGGCTACGAGCTCACCGTGGGCAAGCCCCAGGTCGTGACGAGGCTGGTGGATGGGCGGGTCCACGAGCCGGTGGAGCGCCTGGCCATCGACATCCCCGAGGACTTCCTGGGAGTGGTGACCCAGCTCCTCGCGCTGCGCAAGGGCCGCCTGGAGCACATGGTCAACCACGGCACGGGCTGGGTCCGCATGGAGTACCTGGTGCCGGCCCGGGCCCTGATCGGGTTCCGGACCGAGTTCCTCACGGAGACCCGGGGGACCGGCCTGCTGCACCACGTCTTCGACCGCTACGAGGCGTGGCACGGCGAGCTGCGCACGCGTCCGACGGGGTCGCTGGTGGCCGATCGGCGTGGCATGACCACTTCGTTCGCCCTGCTGAACCTCCAGGAGCGCGGCTCGATGTTCATCGGCCCCGGCGTGGAGGTCTACGAGGGCATGATCGTGGGCGAGAACAGCCGGTCGGAGGACATGAACGTGAACCCGACCCGGGAGAAGAAGCTCACCAACATGCGCTCGTCCACCTCGGAGGAGCTGGTGCGCCTCATCCCGCACCGCGAGCTGTCCCTGGAGCAGGCCCTCGAGTTCATCCGCGAGGACGAGTGCGCGGAGGTCACCCCGAAGAGCGTCCGCCTGCGCAAGGTGGTCCTGGACCAGACCGACCGCCTGAGGGCGTCGCGCCGGGCCGGCGCCGACTGACCGGGAACCGTCCGCCCCCTTCAGGTGTACTCCAAAGCGTCATGGGCGGAAGGACCCTTCGCTGGATCTGGGCCTCGGCCGCTGGGACGGTCGTCCTGCTCGCCGGGTGTACGGCGTCGGGGTCGCACGGTACGACACCCGTCGCTTCGGCCACGCTTGGGCCCTCTCCCGTGCCGACCCCTTCCGCGACTCCGCTTCAGGCGGGCGCCATCGACGTGTCGTCCCTTCCAGGGCGGATCGCGTTCGCCAGCGGCACGGCGGACGTCTACGTGGTGAATGCGGACGGGTCGCACCTCCGCCAGCTGACCGCGAACCCGGCCAACGACTTCGACCCGTCCTGGTCGCCTGACGGGAAGCGGATCGCCTTTCGGTCGGAGCGCGACGGCAACAACGAGATCTACGTGATGAACGCCGACGGGTCCGCACAACGGAACGTGTCACTGTGGGAGGGGGACGACTGGGGACCGGCGTGGTCGCCGGATGGGCGGTGGATCGCATTCAACTCGGCCCGGCCCGGACTGGTGGGGCTGCACCTGTACCTCGCATCGCCGGACGGCGCCCTTTCGCTCCGGGTTGCGCACCGCTACGTCGAGTACCCGGCGTGGTCGGCCGACGGCACGAAGATCTCCTTCATGTCCCCCGCCCGTGACGGCGCCTACGACATCTTCGTGATGGACGCCGACGGAACGGACGTGCGGCAGCTGACGCACTCGCCGGGACCGGACGGCTGGCCGGCCTGGTCACCGGACGGCCGGCAGATCGTGTTCGCCTCCGTACGGGACGACTGCTCGTACTCGAGCGCTGCGGGCTGCAAGACATCCGGTGACGTCGGCCCGTACCACACGCTGTGGATCATGAATGCCGACGGTTCGAACCAGCACCGCCTGACTGACGTGTTCGGCCAGTTCGCCGTGTGGTCGCCGGACGGCAGATACATCCTGTTCGCCCCCGGTCTGAGCGTGATCCGTCCCGACGGCACCGGGCTCGCCCGCATCGAGGTCGGCGCCGCGGAGCCCGAGATGCCCGACTGGACCGCCGCCTGACGGCGTCCCGGTTACCGTTCCTCCAGCCCAGCAGTGAAGTCCGGGACGACGCAAAGGAGGACCGATGACCGTTCGGCTGAGCAACGTGCCTGCGTTGAGCGAACCGCCCGGCTACCACCACCTGGCCGTGGCCGATGGGCGCACCCTCGTGTTCACGGCGGGCCAGGTTCCCCTCGACGGGTCGGGGGAGCTCGTGGGAGAGGGCGACGCCGTCCGCCAGACGGAGCAGGTCCTGGCGAACCTGCTGCTGTCCCCGGAGGCAGCCGGGGCCCGCGCCGAGCAGGTGGTCAAGACCACCGTCTACGTGGTGGGCGGCGACCACGACCGGCAGGCGGCTGTGTGGAATGTGGTGCGGGACTCCCCGGTCGGGGCGTCGCCCAGCACCCTGGTGGGTGTGGCGTCGCTCGGCTACCGCGGGCAGCTCGTGGAGATCGAAGCGGTAGCGGTCCGCGACTGAATCGTCCGCTCCGAGCGAAGGTCCAAATCACTTTGCCTACCCGGGCGCCAGCGTCGCTAGGGCGGCGTCCCGGAGCTGGACAGCGTCGGGGGGCCACGCCCAGAACCGTGACCCCGCTGGTCGAGGAAGGTCCGGGCCCGCTCGGCGCCGTGGTCGAGCGAGATGATCGGCGTGTCCGTCGACCGGTAGTTCGCTCCTCCCGGGGACTGAGCTGAGCGCGATCCTTCCGGCGTCTTGATGGCAAGTCCTGCGTCCCTCTCGAGTCTTGCGCTGAGACCAAGGAACGAGCCATCATACGCGAAGGGGGTGATGCAGGGTGCGGATCGGCTCGGTTTCGATCAGAGGGCTCTTCGATACGTTTTCATATGACATCCCGCTTAACCTTGACGAGAGAATCACGCTCATCCATGGGCCGAATGGCGTAGGCAAGACCTCCATTCTGAAGGCTCTTTCCAGTCTATTTGCTCAGAACTTCAGCGTACTCCGCCGGATTCCATTCGGGAGTATAGAAATTGCTTTCGAGACCGGCGAGAAGCTGAAGGTCGCTCGCCGCAAGTCGCCTTCCCAAGATCAACCTCAGCCCGATCTAGCTTTCTCGCTCAAGAACCCTAGCCTCGGCGAAGACCTCAAGTTCAACCTGCCAATCCTCGATGAGGCTGAGCGTCGATTCGTGCCCCCCCTTGGGCTAATTGAAGACCATGTTGATACGCTGCAGAGGGTTGGTGAGTTCGAATGGTTCGATCAGTTGACCGGGGAAACCCTTGCCCTTGAGCAAGTTTTGGACAGATATGGGGAGATTCTCCCAATCCCGCGCCAAATCCTGGCACGCCGGGTGCCCGAGTGGCTGAGCGAAATACTCGAAAGCCTCCCAATCCTATTCATTGAGACTCAACGTCTATTCGCGATTGGCGAAAGGCCCCGCCGATTGGGTAGACCGCGCCCGACCGAGATGGCCTCGGCGGTGGCTACATATGCGAGTGCTCTATCTCACACGATTCAGAGGGATCTTGCCCAATACGCTACCATCTCTCAAGAACTGGATCGAACGTTTCCGAGCCGGCTGCTGAAGCAACGCAAGCTTCCTGCAAGGGCGACAGAGAAGGAGATCCGGCGCCGGTTCATTGTTCAAGGAGAGCAACGAGGAAGACTCATGGAGGCTGGACTCCTCGAAGCGGCGGAAGAGCTTCCACTTCCACATAGAGAGCTCGACGCCATCGAGTTGAAGCTCTTGTGGGCGTATCTGGCAGACGTGGATCGTAAGTTAAAGACGTTCGACCAGTTGCTGGCACGGATTGAATTGTTCAAGGAGATCATCAACCCTAAGTTTCTATTCAAAACGATGTTTGTGGACAAGGGGAAGGGCTTTGCCTTCGAGACCAATGTAGGGGAGGAGCTTCCTCCGACACAATTATCCTCCGGCGAGCAGCACGAACTGGTCCTTGCGTACCAGCTCCTCTTCGAGGTGGCACCTGGCTCGTTTATATGCATAGACGAACCCGAAATCTCTCTACATGTAACTTGGCAACATCGCTTTCTCGAAGATCTTCGGCGGATCGCGGGAGTCTCGAGTGTGGACTTTCTGGTGGCTACGCACTCGCCTCAAATCATCCATAAGAGTTGGCAACTGGCTGTGGATTTGGAGCCGCCGGTATCGTGAGGCGGCACTTGACTGCCTACGACGTGTTCGCTGAGCTTCGCATGATTCGTACTGCGTTCCGCGGTGCCTTGGTCATCCTTGAAGGCGAACACGACGCCCGATTGTATGACCGGTGGCTGGATACTTCGGTGACACGTTCGATCCCGGCACACGGCAAGGAGCACGTCCTGGAAGTCATGGGGCTCGTGGAGACCGCTAAACTTCCTGGGTGGTGGGGATAGTGGATGGAGACTTCTGGCACTTGGAAGGAGTGGGGACGCCTTCTGCGAACCTTCTAATCACTGATTTTCATGATGCGGAGATGTTGGTAATCGTTTCGACAGCGTTGGGCCGAGTAATTCGCGAACTGGGGTCGGCGGAAAAGATCGCTCGGTTTCGAGCCCTCCATGGAGGGAAGCCTCTCGTCCGTATCCTTCTTGAGATAGCGGCGCCCTTAGGGGCGCTTCGGTGGGCCTCGGAGCGAGAGGGATGGCGCCTTGATTTCAACGTTAGGCTTGATCGCGCGAGGTGCATTGAGCCACGACACTTAAACCTCGACTTCGGGCGATGGGTTGAGGTTGTCTTGCAGGTGAGCGGCTCTGCTCTTAGGAGAAGAAGGGTTCACGAGGTTGTCAGCTCCCTTCTGTCGGAGCAGCCAGACTTGCGCCAACTCTGCTCAGGGCACGATATCGTTGCCATCATGAGTGTGGGTCTGAGACGGGCTATTGGTTCCCGGCGGATGGCCGGTGCTTTGCCCGACGTGTTAGAGGAGGGGCTTCGAATGGCATACGATAGCAAGGACTTCAGGAAGACAAGCCTTTACGCAAGTGCGAGGGCGTGGGAGGCGAGGAACCCTCCATATCAGCTATTCGATGCCTGACCGGATCGAGGTGCGGTTAGTCATAGAAGTGTGACCGCACATAAGGGGTTCCCTGCTTGTCCGCCAGGGTGTCTATGTTGACCCCCCCGCCTATCCCCTTGGAGAGTAAGGGGTGGTTGCTGCCTGGTAGTTGCCTCACGCGCTCAAGCGCTCAGGTCGCGGTGGCCGGTTTCTATTCTGCCGGCCCGGTCCAGGCGCACGAAGGCGTCGACGACCATGGGGTCGAACTGGGTGCCGGCGGATTCCTGGAGGCGCCTGATCGCTTCGGAGACGGGTAGCGCTCTCCGGTACGGGCGGTCGCTGGTCATGGCGTGGAACGCGTCGCACACCAGGATGATCCGGGCTTCGACCGGGATGTCCGTTCCGCTCAGGCCCTCGGGGTAGCCGTTTCCGTCCCAGTGCTCGTGGCAGGCCTGCACGATCGGCACGAGGGGCTGGAGGAACGGTACGGGCGCGATGATCTGCGCCCCGATGCCGGGGTGCCGCTTCATCTCCACCCACTCCTCTGGCGTGAGCGCGCCGGGTTTGCGGATGATCTCGCTGGCCACGCCGATCTTCCCGATGTCGTGGAACAGCGCCGCGAGCTCCAGGGTTCGAAGCGGCTCGCCTTCCAGGCCCAGCTCGCGGCCGACCGCGATGGCCATCTCCGCGAGGGCCCGAGCGTGGTCGTGCGTGTGCGTGTCCTTGGCCTCCAGCGCGTTGGCCAGCGCCTCCACCGTTGACAGATACGCCTCCTCGAGCGTTCGGGCCGCGTCGCGCTCGCCCTTGATCAGCCTGGCGTTCTCGAACGCGGTCGCGGCGTTGAAGGCCAGCACCTCCAGCAGGCGCCGCTCGTTCTCGTCGAACTGGTCGAGACCGAGCCGTGACAGCACGATGACGCCGGTGGCCCGTTCCGCGTACAGGAGCGGCACCGCCAGGATGGTCTCGTCGATCTCGGGGGTCCCCTCGATCTGCACCGCGAACTCGCAGTGCGCGGCGTCGGGGACGTAGATGGTCTCCCGACGTTCCACGGCCATGCCGGTGGCCCCCTCGCCGACCCGCGTGAGCAGCGCGTCGAACGTCTCGCCCTCGTACTCGGACAGCTCTCCGCGGAACGCCACCGGGACCAGCATCTGCGACGCCTCGTCCAGCACGTACACCCGGCAGTTGTGGTAGTCGATCAGCCCGCGCAACTCCGCGGTGATGACCTCGCCGATGGCGGCCTCGTCGTTCAGCCGGGTCAGGCGCGAGGCCAGCTTGTGGAGCATGCGCATCTGGGCCAGCGAGCTGAGCTCCGACAGGTTGAGGTCGGGAAGCTCGCCCTTCAGCGGACGCCATGCGGGGGCTCCCGGAGGCCGATGCGCGCCCGGTCGCCACGGCTGCTCGCGCCATTCGGTCGCGTGGGCGAACTCCTCGCTCCCGAACACCACCACGCGGTCCTTGCCCGCTGCCTTGGCGGCCAGCAGGGCGGCGTCCGCGCCGGCGAACAGGTGGCGGGGGCCGGTGGCCTGGCGGGGCGCCTCGGCCAGGCCGATGCTGATGGTGATCCGGATGTCGAACGGCAACCTCAGGGCCCGCGCCGCATCCAGGAGCCGGTCCGCCAGCACGGCGGCTTGGGGAACGGTCTGGCCCGGCAGGAGGATGGCGAACTCCTCCCCGCCGATGCGGCACACCGGGTCCTCCGCCCGGCACACCGCCCGGCAGGAGCTGGCCAGTTCCTGGAGCACCTGGTCGCCGATGAGGTGCCCGTAGCCGTCGTTGATCCACTTGAAGTCGTCGATGTCGAACACCAGCAGCGCCACGCTCGAGTGGAGGCGCATGGCCCGGGCCACCTCCTCGGCCAGGCGTTCGTGGAAGAAGCGGTGGTTGTGCAACCCGGTGAGGTGGTCGGTCACCACCTGCGTCTGGAGCCGGGCCCGGATGTCCGCGTTGTCGATGGCGAGGGCGGCCAGGTTCCCGAACCGGATGGCCAGCCGGAACTCATCCTGCGTGAACACGTTCCCGGCGCCCAGGCGGTACAGGCACAGCACGCCCTTCAGCTCCGCGCGGGCCACGAGCGGGATGGCGATGAGCGCCTCCGGCTCGTCCGGCGTCCCGGGGATGTGCTGCGATCGCGGGTCCGCCATCACGTCCTGCACCAGGGCCGGTTCGGCCGTCTCGGCCACGGTTCCCGTGATGCCGGTGCCGAATGCGATGGTCCCCATGGCCAGGAGCTCTTCCGCGTACTGGTCCCGGACCAGGGTCGGGCGCAGGAGCCGGCGGGTGACGTCGGCCGTGTAGATGGTCAGGGTGTCGTGCGGGACGAGCTGGCGGAGCCCGTCGCCCACCTTCTCCAGCGTGTGCTCGGGCGAACCCTCCGAGACCAGGACCTGCTCGATCTCGGCGAGGATGCCTTCCGGTGGGATGTCGGTTTCGCGTCTGGACACGGTTGTTCCATGCGGGCTTGCCTCGAGGCCGGTCGAACTTCCATCTTCAGGCTACGGGGGCTCGCGGATCTCTCACATCAGTCGATCGGGTGACCCCCGGCCGGGGCTGCTACGGGATCAGCCGGTAGAAGCGCCAGAACTCGGTCTCGATCGGGAGGACCTCGACCCCCTCGAATCCCGCCTCCAGCGCATAGGCGCGGAGCGTCGCGGGGCGCATGACGGCGCCGGTCGCGGCCGTCCCGGGGTCTCCCATGGCGTCCGGGAGGCAGCTCACCACGCTCCATCCGTAGACGTAACGCTCGCGGTCGCCGGCCTGGGCCGAGAACTCCTCATCCACCAGCTCGTCCGCCACTAGCAACCATCCGCCCTTGTCGAGGAGCGAGCGCGCCGCCCGGAGCGCCTCGACCGGGCGGGACATGTCGTGGAGGGCCTCGAAGATCGTGGCGAGGTCGTAGCGGCCGGAGAAGCCGGGATCCGCGGCGTCCGCGGCCCGGAACGCCACACGGTCGGCCACCCCTTCTTCCCGCGCATTCCCGGTGGCTCGCTCGATCGCCGCCTCGTCGAGGTCGAACCCGTCCACCGTGATCCGCGTGTAGGCCTGAGCCATCGCGATGCTGGACCATCCGGTTCCGCATGCGACGTCGGCCACCCGAGCGGGTGGGTCGGACGTCAGCCGCTCGTGGACTTCCGGGATGGACGGAAGCCACGCCTTGCCCAGCAGGTTCACGAACCGCGGACGGTTGAAGTCCGCCCTCCCCTCGGGCTCCCAGGGAAGTGGCGGGATCCCGCCGCCGGTCCGGAAGGCCTCCACCAGCTCCGGCAGGCGGCGGCTCGCCCGCACGATGTCGATGGCCTTGTGCGCCGAGAACGACAGGCTGTCCCGATCGACCAGCACCTCGACGTGCTCGGCCGGGAGGACGTAGCGGCGCTCGGCGTCCGAGCTCGTCGGGGAGTTCTCTTCCTCGACGTGGACGTCGATCAACCCGGCGACGGCCTGGTGCTCCAGCCATTCGCGGACGTAGCGCTCTGCCGTCCCCGTTCGGACTGCCAGCTGGGCCGGCGTGGCGGGACCGCCCTCGGCCAGGGCCTGATACAGGCCGAGGCGCTCCCCCAGGTAGACGACATAGAGGTCGAGCGCCGCCATCTCCGACTGCCGCAACCGTTCGGCGAGCGGATGGCCGGGACCTGCGGCGGTCGCGTCCTGCGCCATGTTGCGCCGGAGCCTACTCGTCCGCGCCCGTCTGGTCCCCCGAGCCTCGCGCGAACGCGTGGGAAGCCTGGAGGATCGTCCAAACGACCTCGAGCTCGCCGGCGTCTCGCGGGCCGAAGACCATCAGGGCGGTCGGCGGCATGACGCCCATCCGGGCCAGCGGGTGCAGCTCGCCCCAGCCCTTGCGTTCGAGCTCCGTGGCCGCCTCCGCCGCCAGCGCGAGATGGAGGCTCCCGTCGTACGGCGGGTGGAGATGCGCGAACTCCGTGCCGACCATGAACGCCTCGGGCGGACCCTGGGCCAGCTCTTCGTCGAGGATGAACGCGCGGGCGCCCGGTACCGACACCCCGCTGCGGCCGACCCGGACGCCCGGCAGCCGGGCGGCCCGCTCGAACAACGCCTCCTGCAGCTCCGGCGGCGCGTTCTGGCTCAGCTGTTGATGCGGCATGGCCGGCCCGGTCTCCGGCCGCGCCCCCGCCCGGTCCGGAAGTGATCTGATCGCATCCATCTGCGCCGGCGAGCCTACAGTGGATGGCCATGAAGGCCACCGGCACCGCGATCGTCGTCGTGACCTTCGGCGCGTCCGGTGAGATCAAGGACGCGATCGTCGACGTCCTGGGGACGGCGGCCTCGGTGGTGTTCCTCGCCGACCTGGCTCCCGGCGAGCGGCGTGAGGCACTCGAGACGGCCGACGCCGTCCTCGCGTGGAACCTGGACGCGGAGCTCGAGCCGGAGGAGCTCGAGCAGCTGGCCGGCGTGGGGCTGATCCAGTTCGTCTCCGCCGGGGTGGATCACATCCCGTTCGACCGGCTGCCCGCCGAGGTGCCGGTGGCCTCGAACGCCGGGGCCTACGCCGGACCCATGGCCGAGCACGTCCTGGCCATGGCCCTCGCCCTGGCCAAGCGGCTGCCGCAGCTGCACGCGAAGCTGGCCAGGGGCGAGTTCGACCAGCGGACCCTGACCAAGTCCGTCCGCGGTTCTGTGGTGGGGACCCTCGGGTTCGGCGGGATCGGGCACGCCTGTGCGGCGCTCTTCGAGGCGTGCGGCGCGCGGATCCACGCGATCAACCGCTCGGGTCGGACCGACCGCCCGGTCGAGTTCGCCGGAACACTCGACGACCTGGATCGCGTCCCGGCCGCCGCCGACGTGCTGGTCATCTCCGTCCCGCTGACGCGGTCGACCCGCGGCCTGATCGGGCGCCGGGAGCTCGAGCTGATGAAGCCGGACGCGATCCTGGTGAACGTGGCCCGGGGCGCGATCGTGGACGAGGCCGCCCTCTACGAGCACCTCCGCGGCCACCCGCAGTTCTCCGCAGGCATCGACGCCTGGTGGGACGAGCCGCACCACGGCGAGCCCTTCCGGACGGCGTTCCCGTTCTTCGATCTGCCGAACGTGCTGGGCTCGCCACACAACTCCGCCCTGACACCGGGATCGCTGGTCGAGGCGAACCGGTACGCGGCCGAGAACGTCCTCCGCCACCTTCGTGGCGAACCGATCCGAGGCCTGGTCCGTCGGGACGACTACGCCGTCTGAGCTCGCATCAGTCGACCACGACCATGTTGCCGGCCAGGAGGAGGACTGACTTCGGTTCGGTCGGCTCCAGCAGCGTGCCGTCGCCGGTCGCCGTGACCCGTTGCCGCAGCCCGACCTGCCCCAGGACGTGGCTCGCGCCCTTGAACGCGAACCGGTGCGCGGCGGTCTGGCGAAGCGATCCCATCAGCGTCTCGAGGCCCTTGTCAGGCGCCGTGACGTTCACGATGCTCTGGAAGTCTCCGGCGAGGGAGGCGATGAGCTTGCCCGATCTGAACGAGTCCGGGTTCCCGAAGTCCGCCCCCGGCGCGTCCCGCAGGTAGATGTCCATCGGACCCGAGACCTGGAGGGCGTGGATCGGATCGTTGACCGAGCGGCCCTTCATGTGGGTGACGCTGAAGACCGTGAAGAGGGCCGTCGTCTCGTCTCGCTGTGGGCCGGCGAACAGGGCGGAGTCCTTGAGCCCGGCGATGTGCGTCAGGTAGCCGTAGGTCGTGAACTCGACCCCGGCTTGATCGATCTTGAACATCATCTGGATGGAGTTCTTGTCTTCCGTGCCCACGCCGACCTGGCCCCGAGGCCGTCGCGCCCCCTGCGCGACCGCGGCGCGCGCGCCGCCGAGGGATAGGCCGGCAACTGCCGCCCCGCCACCCGCGAGCAGCGCTCTCCGGCTGACCTTGCCCCGCTCAGGAATCTCCTCGCTCATCGAGCCTCCCTCGCAATCCCGTCGGACCGCCACCTGGCCGGTTCGCATTCTCTTGATCACGGGAATGCGGCGCAACCAGGCGCGCGGCTATCCTCCTCCCCGGCTCCTGAACGGAGCACCGAGGACCGAGGTGGAGACGCTTCCCGAGGAACAGTGGGCTCGATTGCTGTCGGCCCTGGATTCCCTGGCCCGCTTGTGGATCGAGCGGGCTGCCCCCATCGCCATCGGGCTGGCCGAGTCGCGCGAAGAGCGCGAGGCCGTCTACCGGCTTCGGTACGAGGTGGTGGTGGAGCAGGGATGGGCCCGTCCGGAGGAGTTCCCCGACGGCACCGAGCGCGATGGCTTCGACGACGGCGCGGTGCACGTGGTGGCGAGGGCGGGGCACGAGCTGGCCGGGTCGTCTCGTGTGGTGTTTCCCGTGCCGGGTCGCCGGCTTCCGACGGAAGAGGCGTTCGACATGCTCGTCGAGCCCATGGGCGGGGTCGTCAACTTCGACCGAACCCTCGTCATGTCGCCTCACCGGACCCCGGACCACCGGGTGCTTGCCGGTGTGATCGCCCGGAGCTGGCTCGAGGCTCGAGCCCGGGGCTTCTCGATGTGTTGCGGGATCCTGTCCCCCGAGATGATCGAGCGGTACCGCCAGCTTGGGATCGAGCTCACCATCCTGGGACCGGCGCGCCCTCACTGGGGCGAGGACCGATTCCCCATCAGGTTCGGACTCTGACTCCGGGCTCAGGCCTCGATCTCCAGGGTGACCGGGACCTCGCGCTGGGCCGCATCGCACACGGGGCACAGCGCCTTGCCCCGCTCGATCACGGTGCGGAGCTGCTCGGGCGACGCGCCCGCGGCGGCGGCCCGGACCCGCACCCGCATCGACAGGGGCCCGGCCGGCACCGACGGGTCCATCCCCAGAATGCCCCGGTCGTCCGACTCGCTGTCGGCGGTCACCTCCAGCGTGTCCAGGGTGAGGCCCTCACGCGCCGCCTCCATGGCGATGAGCGTGGCCACACAGCCCGCCAGCCCGGCCCGGAACACCCACCCGGCCGACGGGGCCGATCCCCCGCCTCCGACCGAGGTGGGCATGTCGGTGACGAGCGAGGCGCCGTCCGGCCCCTCCACCCGAACCCGGAGGCCCTCCTCGATCCGGGCCGTCGCCGCCGAGTCGGTGTAGCGGGCCTCGTCCGGGTGCTCGCTCAGGTACCGGACGGCGTTCTCGATCGACGTGCGGATCTCGTCCATCCGCTACACCAGGCCCTGGTCCAGCATGGCGTGGGCAACCTTCTTGAAGCCCGCGATGTTGGCGCCGTTGACGTAATTCCCCGGCGTCCCGTACTCCTCGGCGGTCTCCCGGCACTGCTTGTGGATGGCCTTCATGATGTCCTTCAGCCGGTGGTCGACCTCCTCGCGGGCCCAGCTGATGTGCAGGGCGTCCTGCGACATCTCCAGCCCTGACACCGCCACCCCGCCCGCGTTCGCGGCCTTGCCCGGCCCGTACAGGATGCCGGCGGCCATGAACTGCTCCACGCCATCGGGCGTCGTCGGCATGTTCGCACCCTCGGCCACTACGAAGACGCCGCCATTCAGCAGGTTGGCCGCGTCCTTCGCGTTGATCTCGTTTTGCGTGGCCGACGGGAACGCGCAGTCCGCCGGTATGGCCCACAGCGGACAGGCATCGGCCGTGGGGTCGTGCGGGATGAAGGTCGCGCCCGGGTAACGCTCCACGTACTCGGCGATCCGGCCCCGGCGGACGTTCTTCAGGTCCATGATCCAGGCCAGCTTCTCGTTGTCGATCCCATTCGGGTCGTGGACGATCCCGCCGGAGTCCGACGCGGTCACGGGCTTCGCCCCCATGTGCAGCAGCTTCTCGATGGTGTACTGCGCCACGTTGCCGGAGCCGGACACGAGGCACGTCTTCCCCTCGAGCGAGTCGTCCCGCGAGGAGAGCATCTCGTGGGCGAAGTACACGGTGCCGTAGCCGGTGGCCTCGGGCCGGATCAGCGAGCCGCCCCACTCCAGCCCCTTGCCCGTGAGCACGCCGGTGAACTCGTTGCGGATCCGCTTGTACTGCCCGAACAGGTAGCCGATCTCGCGGGTCCCCACGCCGATGTCGCCGGCGGGCACGTCCGTGTTCGGCCCGATGTGGCGCTGGAGCTCGGTCATGAAGGACTGGCAGAAGCGCATGACCTCGCCGTCGGACTTGCCGTGCGGGTCGAAGTTGGCCCCGCCCTTGCCGCCGCCCATGGGGAGCCCGGTCAATGCGTTCTTGAACACCTGCTCGAACGCCAGGAACTTCAGCAGGCCCAGGTACACGCTGGGGTGGAACCGCAGGCCGCCCTTGTAGGGGCCGATGGCGCTGTTCATCTCGATGCGGTAGCCGCGGTGGACCTGGATCTCGCCCGCGTCGTCGACCCACGGGACGCGGAACATGATCACGCGCTCGGGCTCGATGATTCGCTCGAGCATCTTCGTGTGGCGGTATTCGGGGTGGCGGTCGAGGATCAGCTCGACCGATTCCGCTACCTCACGGACGGCCTGGTGAAACTCCACCTGGCCGGGGTCCCTGGCCTTGACCTCATCCATCAAGGCGTCGACATACCTGCTCATGGCCGATCCTCCCTTTTCTCTTCTCACCCGGTTCCAACGCTGAACACTACCCGCAATGGACCGCAGAGCATCGGGCGAGGCACCGCGGAAGGCGATGTGCCCGGGACCGCCGGACAGGGTGCCGGCGCCAAGCTTGAGTCCCGTACGCTCAACTTTGGCCGGAGGGACGGAATAGCCCGGCCCTGGACGGCGTTCTCCACTCCGTAAGCCCATGAAGCCGGGAGAAGACATGCCTGACCAGCTCGAAACCCAGATCCTGCCCCTTCTGCCACTGACCTCGGGGGTCGTCCTCCCGGGGATGGTGGTCACGCTGACCCTGGAGACCGAGGACGCCCAGCGGGCCGCAGAGGCCGCGCGGTCCCACGACGACCAGCTCCTGCTGGTTCCGCGCGTGGGCAGCCGCTACGCGACCGTCGGCACCGTGGCCGTGATCGAGGACGTGGGGCGCCTGCGCAACGGCATGGAGGCCCTGGTGATCCGGGGCCTGCACCGGGCCGCCGTCGGCACCGGCGTGGCCGGGACCGGCGACGCCACGTGGGTCACCGTCTCGGAGGCCGTCGAGACGAACGCGGAAACTGCTCGCACCCGCGAGCTGGCCCGCGAGTACCGGGCCGCCGTGGAGGCCATCGTCGAGGCCCGGGGCGTGCCGCAGGTCGCGGAGTTTCTCCGCGGCATCGAGGAGCCAAGCGCCCTGGCCGACATGTCGGGCTACTCGCCGGACCTGTCGCTCGAGCGGAAGGTCCAGATCCTGGAGACCCTCGACGTCGAGCGGCGGCTGGAGGTCGTGGTCCAGTGGACCAAGGAGACCCTGGCCGAGGTGGAGCTGAAGGACAAGGTCCGCCGCGACGTCGCCGAGAACATGGACAAGCGCCAGCGGGAGTTTCTGCTGCGCCAGCAGATGGAGGCCATCCGCAAGGAGCTCGGCGAGGACACGGAAGAGAACGTCGTCGAGGAGTACCGGACCAAGATCGCCGAGGCGGGCATGCCCGAGGCCGTGCAGCAACAGGCCGAGCGCGAGCTGGGCCGGCTGGAGCGCACCTCCGAGCAGTCGCCCGAGTACGGCTGGATCCGCACCTACCTGGACTGGCTGGTCGAGCTGCCGTGGAACGTTCGGACCGACGACAACCTGGACATCCCCGACGCCCGCCGGATCCTTGACGAGGACCACACCGGCCTGGAGGACGTGAAGGACCGCATCGTCGAGTACCTGGCGGTGCGGAAGCTCCGGCGCGAGCGCGGCCTTGCCGAGACATCCACCGGCCGCGGCTCGGGCGCCATCCTCACGCTGATCGGTCCGCCCGGGGTGGGCAAGACCTCGCTCGGCGAATCCGTGGCCCGCGCCCTCGGCCGCAAGTTCGTCCGGGTGGCCCTGGGCGGCATCCACGACGAGGCCGAGATCCGGGGGCACCGCCGCACCTACGTCGGGGCCATGCCCGGACGGATCGTGCGAGCGCTGAAGGATGCCGGCACGAAGAACCCGGTGATGATGCTGGACGAGATCGACAAGGTCGGTGCGGACTGGCGAGGCGACCCGTCGAGCGCGCTGCTGGAGGTCCTGGACCCCGCCCAGAACCACACGTTCCGGGACCACTACCTTGACGTCGACCTGGACCTGTCCGAGGTCCTGTTCATCGCCACCGGCAACGTCGCGGAGACCGTTCCGGGACCGCTGCTCGACCGGATGGAGGTCATCCGTTTGGACGGCTACACCGAGGACGAGAAGGTCGCCATTGCCCGGGACCACCTGGTGGCCCGGCAGGTGGAGCGGAACGGCCTGTCCGTTGGCGAGGTCGTGCTGCCCGACGGGACGCTCCGGGCCATCGTGGGCGACTACACGCGCGAGGCCGGGGTGCGGAACCTGGAGCGGGAGATCGGCAAGCTCCTGCGGAAGGCCGCCACCCAGATCGCTTCGGGCTCCGTGGAGACCCCGGTGACGGTTGAGGCGGAGCAACTGCGCGAGTTCCTGGGCCGTCCGAAGTTCTTCTTCGAGGCGGCCGATCGGACCAGCGTCCCCGGCGTCGCGACCGGCCTGGCCGTGACCGGCACCGGCGGCGACGTGCTGTTCATCGAGGCCTCGGTCATGGACGGCGAGCCCGGTCTCACGCTGACCGGACAGCTGGGTGACGTCATGAAGGAGTCCGCGCAGATCGCGCTGTCCTACGTGCGAGGGCACGCCCCCGAGCTCGGGATCGCCGCCGACCAGCTGAACCGGCGGTTCCACGTGCACGTGCCGGCGGGCGCGGTTCCCAAGGACGGGCCCAGCGCGGGCGTGACCATGACCACGGCCCTGGCGTCGCTGCTCACCGGGCGGCCGGTGAAGTCGACGGTCGGCATGACCGGCGAGGTCACCCTCCAGGGCCGGGTGCTCCCGATCGGCGGCGTGAAGCAGAAGGTGCTGGCCGCGCACCGGGCGGGCCTGAAGGAGGTCATCGTCCCCAAGCGCAACGAGGGCGACCTGGACGACGTCCCCGAGCAGGTCCGAGCCGACATCGAGTTCCACATCGCCGAGTCCGTCGACGACGTCCTGTCCTGGGCCCTCGAGCCCACGCGGGAATCCATCGAAGCGGTCGCCTGATGATTCCTGCTACGGGGCGTTCTCGAGTAGCCAGTTGCTGATCAGCTGAGTGCGATCGGCGAATGTGAGCTCGGCGGGGGAGATGCGGGCCTCCTGGCACATCGCCGGGAGGTCCCGCTGGAACACCTGGAACCGGTCCCAGATGACTCCACCGCCAGGGATCCCGCTTCGCCTGGAGCTCGTCCTGAGCCAGCCGCGCACCTCCAGGACCGCCTGGCGAGGTTCGTTCTTGTGAGCAGCGACGTACTGGCCCGCGATGTCGGAGATGAATCGCTGGTACCGGTACTGATCGCGGTCGAGGACGAGGCACACCTTTCGCCGATCCTGGGCAGACCCATATCTCCTGCATCCGAGGAACAACCCGAGCTCGAGTGGCATGTTGAACCGCGGGAGTCCCTCGTCGTTCGATTCCGTACGCGAGATGTCGTGGATCCCGAAGCGGCTGCCCTTGATGATGGCAGCGATCTTCTCGAAGCGGTTCTCCGCTGAGTCGGCGACCTCCAGGGCCGACCGCGCGTAGAAGCCGGAGTCGTGGACCGCGAACACGATTGCCTCGAAGATCGGGCGGTAGGTGGCATCAAATGGACAGTTGACGAAGACGTTGTCCTCGTAGCGAGCAATTGCAGCCGGGACTCTAAGCGGACTTGCGGGAGACCTTGGCAACCGCTCGCCTCACCTGGGCGGGTGTGAGACGTCCGTAGCGACGGGATGTCTTCACGACTCGCTTCGAGGAACTCGCCGCCTTCTTCGCGGCAGTCTTCGATGCCATCTCGTCCCACAATGTAGCTGGCATGTCGAGTCAACCTTGATCCGGGAAGCCGCGGGTCGCATGCGTCTCAGGCGGACTCCTGCTCCGAGCGGACCTCGAGGCCTTCATGTTCCAGGGTCGAGCAGGAGCTGCCTCGCCAGCAGGGCGCGGTTCAGCTCCCGCTGGGTGAGGACGCGCTGGGCCATCTACCGGCCGGCCATGAGGGCGCGACGCGACCGCCACGACATGCTCGACCATCGGGAGGCGCCCGACAGGATCGATCCGAGCGATGCGAACGAGCCGATGGAGAAGGCGCTGAACGAGGACCCGATCGACCCGATCGACAGGAACGAGCCCACCGACCCGATGGAGAGCACGGAGCCCTTCGACCCTATGGACAGGATCGAGTTCGTCGAACGGACGGACCACCGGGACCCGCCGGCTCGATCCGGTGAAGCGCTCATGGCGCTCATTCTGGTCCATCGCGGAATCGGTCCGCTCGGCGGCGGGTAGGGTGGAGTGCATGGCGAATCCAGCCGCGGCCACGGCGGGAACACTCGCCATCGGCGGCGACCTCACGGTCAACCGGATGGGTTTTGGCGCCATGCGCCTCACCGGTCCCGGGATATGGGGTGAGCCGGAGGACCGAGAGGAGTGCATCCGGGTGCTCCGACGGGCCGTCGAGCTCAGCGTGAACCTCATCGACACCGCCGACTCCTACGGCCCCGAGCTCAGCGAGCGCCTCCTCGCCGAGGCGCTCCATCCGTATCCGGACGACCTGGTGATCGCCACCAAGGGAGGGTTCCTGCGGCCGGGGCCGGGCCGGTGGGTCCAGGACGGCCGTCCCGAGCACCTCCGGGCGGCCTGCGAGGGGAGCCTCCGCCGCCTCCGCCTGGAGCGGATCGACCTGTACCAGTGGCATCGCATCGACCCCAAGGTCCCGATGGAGGAGTCGCTCGGCGCGCTGAAGGAGCTGCGCGACGAGGGGAAGGTTCGCCACCTCGGCCTGTCGGAGGTATCGGTCGACGAGCTCCGGCGGGCCCAGGCGGTCGTCCCGATCGTGTCCGTGCAGAACCGCTACAACCTGACCGAACGGGGCTCCGAGGACGTCCTCGAGGCCTGCGAACGGGAAGGGCTGGCGTTCCTCCCGTGGTTCCCGCTGGCGGTGGGAAAGCTCGCCCGGCCCGGTGGGGCGCTGGACGAGCCGGCTCGCCGGATGCGGGCCACGGCGGGGCAGATCGCGCTGGCATGGCTGCTCCGGCGCTCGCCGGTGATGCTCCCCATCCCGGGGACGTCCAAGGTGGCCCACCTCGAGGAGAACGTCGCCGCCGCGGGGCTGTCGCTGCCGGACGACGTGATGCGGTCGCTCGACCGGGCGGCCTGAGAAAGGCGCCGCCGGCGCTCCCGGCGTGTCCGTTCCGCCTGCCAGAATCGGCGCATGGGCGTGGAGGGACGATCCGGCGATCGGCATGTGGCCCAGGAGCGACGGCCCGGCCTGCATGCCACCCGGCTGGGCGTCCTGGCGGTGATCACTCCGGTCGTGGGGTGGTCGTTCGCCAACACCATCGTGCGGATCGCGCACGTTCCGGCGCTGATGTTCGCGTTCTACCGGCTGTGGCTGGGCGCGCTGGCCATGGTGGTCCTCCTGGCCGCGACCCGGCGCCGGTTGGCGTGGACGATGATCAGGTCGGCCGCCCCGGGCGGCGTGCTGTTCGCGCTGAACATCGTGTTCTTCTTCTCAGCCATCAAGCAGACCAAGGTGGCCGACGTCCTGGTGATCGGGGCTCTTCAGCCCGCCCTGACCCTGCTGGTGGCGGGGCGGCTGTTCGGGGAGCGGGTCACCCGCCGCGAGCTGCTGTGGGTCGCCGTCTCGGTGGTCGGCGTGGTCGAGTTCGTCCTGGCCTCGAGCGGCACGCCGGCCTGGAGCCTCCGGGGCGACCTCCTGGCGGTGGCGTCCCTGCTGGTGTGGACGGCGTACTTCCTGGTCTCCAAGCGCGTCCGGCAGCGGGTAGGCACCGTGGAGTACATGACCACGGTGACGCTGGTGGCCGCCCTCGTGGTCACCCCGATCACGGTCGCCTCCGGACAGTCGTTCACGACGTTTCGCACCGCGGACTGGCTGTGGCTGCTGCTGTTCGTGGCGGGGGCGCAGGGCGGGCACCTCCTGCTGGCCTGGGCCCATCCCCGTGTCGACGTCACGCTGTCGTCGCTGCTCATGCTGGGTGAGCCGCCGGTCTCGGCGGTGGCCGCGCTGGTGGTGCTGGGGCAACACGTCACGGCCCTCGAGATCGTTGGGGGCATCGTCGCCATCGTGGCCGTGGCGATGGTGGCCACCCGGGCCACCGCGGCGGCCGAGTCTCTCGACACCACCGTGGCGACCCCCCCGTAAGGGGGCCGACTTCTCGGAGGACGAGTGCGCCGGGAGATGGACCTGCTGAAGTAGGGGTCGCCTCAGACAGCCAGCGAGGCGAGGGCCTCCCGGGCTCTGGCCGCGGGGACGGTGGCACCCTTGCCCTTGTAGCGATCGATGGCCTGCCGGAGCGCCGCGGCCGCGCCCTCCGTGCGACCCGCCATCCGAAGGACCTCCGCGAGGTCCATGTACGCGTCTCCCTGGTGAGCGACCTCGTCCGTCGCCAGGACGAGCTCGACGGCCTCCCGGGCCAGTTGCTCGGCTCCCTCGAGATCACCGCCCGCCGCGAGGAGCTTGGCCTTGACCGTTCGCCACCAGAACTGTGCGCCGTTGTCCTGAGGATTCGCAGCGTCCCGGCCCAGCGCCGCGAACTCGTCCGCCTCGTCGAACCTGCCCTGGCGGTACAGCGCTTCGGCCAGGATCGGCGCCAGCGACGAGAGCCATCCCCGCTCGCCGATTCGCTTGAGCTCCTCGACGCCCGGCCGGAGCTCTCGCTCGGCGGCGACCGGGTCGCCGGCCAGGAGTTCCAGGGGACCGTAGTGGAAGCCCAGGGTGGCCAGCGAGATGGTCTGGCCCACGTCCCGGGAGATCTCACGGGCCCGCTCCAGGTGCCCTCGGGCCTCGTCGAACTCACCGATCAGGGCGAGGAAGCCGGCCATGATCCGGCGGGCGGTCGCCTCGCCCACGAGGCTGTCCTTCGACCGCTCCAGCCACTCGCGGACCACGGGGAGGGCGTCCTCGGCGGGGGTCTCGCCCCAGAGCAGGGTCGTCATCCGCCACCCCTCCAGCCACCGCTCCAGTTGGAGGTCGCCTGCCCGACGGGCGTACTCGATGGCCCGGCCGAGCGGTTCCCGCATCCGCGACCACTGGGCCCGGATCCAGGGACCGTTCGACACCAGCAGCCACGCGTGCGCCAGACCCTCGTCGTCCCCCAGCTCCTCCAGCTCGATGACGGCCCGCCTCGCGAAGGCCTCGGCGTCCTGCACCGAGAACTCCGGATCGGCCTGGCTGCGGAGCTGCCACCGCTCGAGCTCCGCGCGGATCTCCAGGCGGCGGTCGGGGAGGGCTCGTGCCTCGTCGACGGCTTCCTCCAGCATCTTCCCCGCCTCGGCGAATTCCGAGCTGACGAACAGGGCGCGATTGAGGTTGATGAGGGCTCGAACCCGGACGGGGTCCGGCGGGGTCAGCAGGGCGATGGCCCGGCCCAGCAGGTTCCTGGCGGCGAGGGCGTCCCCTCGCCCCTCGGCCCGGTGGCCGGCCGCCGCCAGCAGCGTGCCGGCTCGCCGCGCTACCTCCAGGTCATCCCCGACGACCGGGCCCAGCTCGGACCGGAACCGGTGGGCCTGCTCCAGGTGGTAGCCGACGAACTCCTCGTATTCCTGGGCCCGGTCGCCGGCCATGACCTCTAGCCACCCGGCGAACCGGCGATGGAGGTCGGCGCGCTCGCCCTTCGGGACGGCCTCGTAGGCGGCGTCCCGGATCAGCTGGTGGCGGAACCGGTAGGCCTCCTGGCCGGGGAACGAGCCCCGGCTGGGCCGTATCAGCTCGCGGCGAACCAGGCCGCGGAGGAGCTCGCTTGCTCGGGAACGGGCCCCCTCCGGGAGCAGCGCCTCCACCGCCGCGGCGTGGAACTCCTTGCCCTCCACGGCGGCGCGCCCGATCACGTCGCGCTCCTCCGAGCCCAACCGATCCAGGCGGGCCGCCAGCAGTGCCTGCACGGAGGGCGGCACGGCGACTAACGAGAGGTCTCCCGAAGTCCGCCACCGGCCGTCCTCCCGCCGGACCAGCAGGCCGTCGTCGATCAGCATGGCCAGCATCTGCTCCACGAACAGGGGGTTGCCCTCGGCGGCTTCGGTGATACGGGCGCGCGCCTCCTCGGCCAGGTCGGCCTGGCCCAGCAGGTTCGTGACGAGCGTGTCGCTCTCCTCCGCCGACAGCGGTTCGAGCAGGATGGTGGTGGCGTTGAGCTTGCCGCCACCCCAGCCCGGGCGTGTGTCCAGCAGCTCCGGGCGGGCCGGGCAGACCAGCAGGATGGGCGCGTCGCGCGTCCAGTCGGCGATGTGCTCGATCAGGTCGAGGAGCGTCGGCTCGGCCCAGTGGATGTCGTCGACCACGACGGCGAGGGGCCGCCGGCGCGCCATCGACTCGAACAACCGGCGGACCGCCCAGAACATCTCCTGGGTGGGAGCGCTCGAGTCGCCCAGCCCCAGGACCTGGAGGAGACGGTCCGCGACCAATGGCGCCTCGTCCTCGGGCTCCAGGAGCGACAGGAGCCGGGACCCGGCCTCGTCGGGGCCGTGGATCTCGTCGACGCGGGCGGCCTGGGCGATGGCCTCTGCCACCGGCCAGAACGTGATGCCCTCGCCGTAGGAGAGGCACCGGCCCCGCAAGACCGTGGCCTCTTCGGACACCGACCCCAGGAACTCCTGGATCAGGCGGGACTTCCCGACGCCGGCCGAGCCGAGGACCGTGAACAGGTAGCAGGCCCGGTCCTCCACGGCCGATTCGAAGGCCTCGCCCAGCTGGCGGAGCTGCCGGTCCCGGCCCACCATCGGCGAGTCCATCCGGCGGGCCAGCCCGGCCGCCAGCGGATGCACCAGGACCAGCCGGTGGGCGGCCACGGGTTCGGCCTTCCCCTTCAGGGCCAGCGGCTCGACTGGCTCGGCCTCCACCGCGTCGCGCACCAGCCGGTGCGTCGTTTCGCCGATCAGGACATCCCCGGGCGCGGCGGCCTGCTCCAGCCGTGCCGCCACGTTCACCGCGTCGCCGGTCACCAGGTGCTCGGCGCGGGCGCCCTGGGCGGCCACGACCTCTCCGGTGTTCACCCCGATGCGCGCCGCGATCTGGGTCCCGAAGTCGCGTTCCAGCTCCTTGTTCAGCAGGCGCAACGCGTCGCGCATCTCCGCCGCCGCCCGCACCGCCCGGAGGGCGTCGTCCTCGTGGACCACCGGAACGCCGAACACGGCCATGACCGCGTCGCCGATGAACTTCTCCACGGTTCCGCCGTGGCGCTCCAGGACGGCCCGCATCTCGTTGAAGTAGCGGCCCATGACCCTGCGCATGGACTCGGGGTCCAGGCGCTCCCCCAGCGACGTCGAGCCGGTCACGTCCGCGAACAGGACGGTGACGGTCTTGCGGACCTCGCCCCCCGCCGGCTCCGGCTCGCCGAGGGGTGCGGCGCAATGGGGACAGAAGGCGAAATCCGCCGGGCTCTCCCGTCCACAGTTGGGGCAGGTCCGCACGCGCCGAGTGTAGGGGGCGCATCGGCGTTGGGCCAGGCTTGCTTCTCCACATCGATTTTCCGTGAAGGCGCCGGTTTCGATCCCGTGATCAGCGGAAACGAACTACCCGCGGATCCCGCGGGGAGGGTCCGCCACCTGCCAGGGGAGAGGAGGCCCGCAAATGAAGCGACTCGCATGGCGAGCGCTGGCCGCGGGGGCGGCCGTGCTGGCCGCCGTGGCCATCGCGGTGCCGGCGTCGGCCGGGAGGTCGGCCACCGGCGCCACGAGGCCGGTCGCGTTCACGTCACCGGTGAAGGTCACGCCGGATCTCGGTTTCGGCTACGAGCCGAGCCTGGTCGTCGACCGCTACGGCAACATCTTCGCCGCCGCCCACAAGGAGAACTGGCAACTGGTGGTGGCGCCGGATGAGAACTCGCCCACCTACACGCGAAGCATGTCGTGGGACTGGGTATCGGTGGACGGCGGGCAGACCTTCGTGGACATCCCGGGACTCAGCCCGGCGAGCCTCGAGCAGCACGAGTTCGGCGACGAGGGTGACCTGGCCCTGGACGACGCGGGCCACCTGTACTTCGTGGACACCAACGTCACCGACGTCACGTTCACCCGATGGAAGGTCACCGGGAACAGCCTGGCCAGCATGACGCTCGAGACCACCCGGCCGATCCTGCCCACCATCAGCCCGCTGGACGACCGCCCGTGGGTCATCGCCCACGGGAACGGACACGTCTTCTACTTCGGCAACGACGGCACGATGGCCGGCGACGGGGGGCGGTACACGGTCTACCGGTCGACGGACGCCGGCGATACCTTCGACCCCGTCGGCCAGGTCCTCCCCGACTCGGGCTGGTGCCGGCCCGCCGCGGACCACCGGGGCGGCTCGCCGTACGTGTACGTGATCTGCACCAACGACGTGAGCCACCTCTACGCGTTCGTCACCTCGGACGACGGGGCGACCTGGAACCGGTACCTGATCACCAGGATCAACCCCAAGGACAGCACGCAGAGCTGGCCGACGGTCCAGGTGGCGCCGGACGGTTCCATCTGGGCGCTGTACGTGGACGCGAAGACGGTCGTCAACGGCGTCCCCACCTCCAGCGCGCTCCGGCTGTTCCACTCCACCGACCACGGGCAGACCTGGACGGAGCAGGACATCACCCCGCAGGTGGGCCACTACGAATACGGCTGGATCTCGGTTTCGCCGAGCGGCAACCTGCTCGGCCTGGGCGTGTACTACCGGCCGACGAACAAGGACCCCTGGCGCGTGTACGGAGCAGTTTGGATGCCGGGCTCTATCCCGACGCTGACGTCGCTGGACGAGGCGCATCCGGTGGCGGACGCCAGCGAGTCGGACGCTCCCGGGGACTTCATGAGCAGCTACTTCACGCCGGCGAACAAGCTCGGGGTGATCTGGACCCGCATCGTCCAGCGCATCTCCCCATACGTCGCGGAGCGAGACATCTACTTCGTGCACCAGACGTAAAGCGGTCGAGCGAAGGCGAGGGGTGGGGACCGCTGGGCCCCCGCCCCTCGCTCTTCCCGGTCGATTCCGACAGGCTTCGTTCGGCGTCTTCGGGACGGCGAAAGGAGGCAACGACGTGGAGGCGCCGAAGCAGATCCGGCCCAAGGGGTTGGCGGACTACCTGGAGGTCATGACCAAGGCCGCGTTCCAGAGCGGCATCAGCTGGAAGGTCATCGAGGCGAAGTGGAGCGGCTTCCGGGAGGCGTTCTTCGGCTTCGACCCCGAGCGCGTGGCCGAGTTGGAGCCGCCGGACGTGGACCGGCTGGTCACGGACACCAGGATCGTCCGCAACCGCAAGAAGATCGAGGCCACCGTGCACAACGCCCAGACCATGCTGGAGCTGGACCGGGAGCACGGAGGCTTCCGGAAGTACCTCCGGTCGTTCCCGGACTTCGACGCGTTGGTGCGGGACATGCGCAAGCGGTTCAAGTTCCTCGGCGACACGGGTTCCTACTTCTTCCTGTGGGTGGTCCGCGAGCCGGTCCCGCCGCACGAGGAGTGGATGGCCGCGCATCGGCCAGGTCGCCGCGCCTGACCGGCCTCAGGCGGGGCCGCGCGCCACCGCCAGCCCCGCCGCCCACGTCCAGAACGCGGGCCGGCGGCGGGGGGAGAAAGCGTTCCAGGAGCTCCTGGGTCCGGACCAGCTCCAGCGACGGGACGTCCGCGTCCGCGCCCAGCCGGTCACGCTCCTCGCCCAGTCCGTAATGCGCCTGGATATCGGGGTCGAGCTCGCGCCGGCTCACTCCGGCCCGACCATGCGCTCGGGGCGGACGGCGTCGTCGTATTCGTCCTCGGAGAGGTAGCCGAGCGACAGCGTCGCTTCCTTGAGCGTGGTGCCCTCGTGATGGGCCTTCTTGGCGATCTCCGCGGCCTTGTCGTAGCCGATCTTGGGCGACAGCGCCGTCACCAGCATGAGCGAGCCGTTCACCAGCTCCGCGATACGCTCCCGGTTCGGCTGCAATCCCTCCACGCAGAACTCCCGGAACGTCCGGCACACGTCGGAGAGGATGGCCACCGAGTGCAGGAAGTTCCGGGCCATCACCGGCTTGAACACGTTCAGCTCGAAGTTCCCCTGGGAGCCGGCCACGGTGACGGCCACGTCGTTGCCCATGACCTGGCAGCACACCATGGTCATGGCCTCCGACTGGGTCGGGTTCACCTTTCCGGGCATGATCGAGGACCCCGGCTCGTTCTCCGGGAGGTCCAGCTCGCCCAGGCCGCTGCGCGGACCGCTGCCCATCCACCGGATGTCGTTGGCGATCTTCATCAGCGAGACGGCCAGCGTGGTGATGGCGCCGTGGGCGAACACGATGGCGTCGTGGGCCGCCAGGGCGGCGAACTTGTTCGGCGCGGAGACGAACGGGAGCCCGGTGAGCTCGGCGATCTTGGCGGCGGTCCGCTCGCCGAACTCGGGCGGCGCGTTCAGCCCCGTGCCCACGGCCGTCCCGCCGATGGCCAGCTCGTACAGGCCGGGCAGGGTCTGGTCGATGCGCTTCAGGTCCGCGTCGAGCTGGGCAACGTACCCGGAGAACTCCTGGCCCAGGGTGAGGGGGACCGCGTCCTGGAGGTGGGTCCGGCCGATCTTCACGATGTCGGAGAACTCCTCGGCGCGGCGAGCCAGGGCGTCGCGGAGCTCGCGGACGGCGGGGACCAGCCTCTCCACCACGGCCTGCGCCGCGGCGATGTGAATGGCCGTGGGGAACGTGTCGTTGGAGGACTGCGACATGTTCACGTCGTCGTTCGGATGGATGGGCTTCTTGGAGCCGAGCTCGCCCCCGGCCAGCTCGATGGCTCGGTTCGAGATGACCTCGTTCGCGTTCATGTTCGACTGGGTCCCCGAGCCCGTCTGCCACACGTACAGGGGGAAGTGGTCGTCGAGCTTGCCGTCGATGACCTCGTCGGCAGCGCGCACGATGAGCTCGGCCTTGTCTTCGGGGAGCTTGGCGAGCTCCCGGTTCACCAGCGCGGCCGCCTTCTTGAGGATGCCGAAGGCCCGGACCACCTCGACCGGCATCCGGTCGTCCCCGATGGCGAAGTGGTGGAGCGAGCGCTCGGTCTGGGCGCCCCAGTACCGGTCCGTCCTGACCTCGACGGCTCCCATGCTGTCGGTCTCGGTGCGCGTGCCCTGTGCGTGCTCGGTCATGGTCCGTTCTCCTCGCCGGTGCGACCACAGCAGCTTACGGGTCTCCCTATGCCGGAGACGTACCCGTCGGTAGAGTCTGCTCCGTGCGCCTCGCTGCCCTGCTCAAGCGCGCCCTGGCGATCCTGGGGGTCTCGCTGTTCTTCGCGCTCACCTTTGGGGCCCTGTGGATCCCCAAGGTCTTCCCGCACCTCGGGGAGAAGTACTACGACTACCCCCAGGTCGTGGTGGACGCGTTCGTGCATCCCGACGGGTCGATGACGGTGGTGGAGCGGCGGACGTTCGACTTCCAGAAGGGGTCGTTCTTGTACGCCTTCGCGGACATCGATGAACGCCAGCCCGGCGACATCGTCGGTGTGCGGGTCAGCGAGGGCAGCAACGGGTACAGGCCCTACTCGCCGTTCGGCGGTCCGGGACCGATCGACCCCGGGATCCTTTCCGTATCGGACCAGGGCGACCACGTGGACATCTACTGGTACTTCAAGGCCCAGGACGAGCAGAGGACGTTCGTGCTGCGGTACAAGGCGCTGTGTGCGGTGAACGTTTACCCGGACGGGGCCCACCTGTACTGGCAGTTCATCCCCGCCGACGTCAGCGAACCGACCCACCACGCCGTCATCGCGGTGCACCTGCCCGGTCGGTTCTCCAAGGTCCATCGCCCCTCCGCGCCGTGCTCCCCGGGGTCGGAGCCGGGCCGTCAGCCTCCCCAGACGTCCACCCCGCTGGCGGTGGGGGACATGCGGGCATGGGGCCACGGACCGCTCCAGGGAAATGTGCGGATCCCGAACCCGCAGACCGTGCGCTTGACTGTGGACGATGTTCCGGCGTACCAGTTCGTGGAAGCGAGCCTGCTGTTCCCGAAGAACGTGGTCCCCTACGAGGGGCTGACGATCTCCGGCATCGGGCCCGACCTCTCCACCGTCCACAGCGCCCACGAAGTGCTGTTGCAGGAGGAGCGCCTTGCGGCGGGGGCCAACGCCACCCGCCGGCGGGTCCATGCCATCGACGTGGCGTGGCGGGTCGCCGCGGTGGCCTTTCCGGTCATGCTGGCCGGGCTGCTGATCGTGGCCTGGCGTCGCGACCGCGTGCCCGGGCTCCCGCGGACGATGCAGGACCCGCCGGAGGACATCCACCCCGTGGACCTGGCGGTGCTGTGGGGCAGCTACGCGCACGAGTCGCCCACCCAGAACGCCTACCGGGCGCAGCTGCTGTGGCTGGCCCAACAGGGTGTCATCCAGGTCCAAGCCGACGGCCAGGTGTCGAAGCCGCAGGACATCGAGATCACCTTCGTGAAGGAACCTGCGGACGGGCTCGACTCGGAGTTCACCGGGTTCCTGTTCGCCGACAAAGGGGTGGGGCCCCTCAAGCTTTCCCAGCTCAAGGGTGAGGGAAGCCGGGCCAAGCCCCTTCGGGAATGGTCCAAGGACGTTCGGGACCGGATGCAGCACCGGATCGCCAAGCGGAAGAAGCGTTGGGAGTCCCGGGTCATGACCTGGGCGATGCTGGTGCTGGCCGTCTTTGGCATCATCGCCGCGACGGAGACGCACCGGGCCATGGTGGCGTGGCTGCTGATCCCGGAAGCCCTGGTGCTGGTGGGCCTGGCCAGGTGGTTCCTCCATCCGTACCTGCGAGGAGACGAGCGTCTCCGCGTGGCCAAATGGGCGGCGTTCCGGCGCTTCCTCAGGAAGTTCTCGTCGCTGCCGGACGCGCCGGCGCTGGCTGTGATCATCTGGGAGAAGTACCTGGTGTACGCCACGGCGCTGGGGGTGGCCCACCGGGTGGTGCACCAGGTGAAGGCCATCGTTCCCGAGGAACAGCTTCCGTCGCCTTGGATGGGCGCCCCGCGGGGCTCGATGGGGTTCTTGTGGGCGAACTCCATCTCCACCCATGCCCCGGTGGCGGCCGCCATCGGCTCGAGCTCCGGCGGGACCAGCTGGAGCGGGTCGAGCGGCGGTTGGTCCTCGGGCGGCGGCGGGGGGGGAGGGTTCAGCGGAGGAGGCGGCGGCGGTGGTGGCGGTGGCGGCCGCGGCGCGGGGTAGCGGCTCGCTCCCGTAGGGAACAGACCCGCCCCGTTACCGGTTATCCGGACCGACACCTTCCTGAAAGCGAGACGAACGATGCCGGCACGGACTCCCGAGAACTGGACCTCCCTTCCGAGGATACCGGCGGTCGATGCCACCGCCACCGAGCGGCCGGTGGTCGGCGTCTCCGACGCCCCCACCTTCCTGGAGGGAGAGGGCTTCCACGTCCGGCGGGCCACCGCGTCCATCGACCTTCGCTTTGCCGACCCGTTCCTGCTGCTGGACCACATGGGGGCGGTCGAATACGCGCCCGGCGAGGCCAAGGGCGCGCCCGACCACCCGCACCGCGGCTTCGAGACGGTCACCTACATGATGGACGGGCAGCTGGTGCACCGGGACTCGAATGGCGGCGGCGGGCTGATCACCGACGGCGCGACGCAATGGATGACGGCGGGCGCCGGGATCGTGCACTCCGAGATGCCAACCGAGCAGATCGTGGCGTCCGGCGGGCTGTTCCACGGCGTGCAGCTGTGGGTGAACCTGCCGAAGGCCGAGAAGTTGACCCCGCCGCGGTACCAGGACATCGAGGCCAGTCGCGTGGAGGTGCTGGCCTCCGACGATGCCGGCGCGGTGGTCCGGCTCATCGCCGGGGACCTGGGGGGCCACGCCGGGCCGGGAACGACCCACACGCCGATCACGTACGCGCACGCGACGCTCCAGGCGGGGGCGCGGCTGCGCGTGCCGTGGCGGGAGGACTTCAACGCGCTGGTCTACGTGCTGGCCGGACGGGGCAGGGTGGGCGCCAAGGAGCGGCCCATCCACGAGGGCCAGCTGGCCATGTTCGGGCCGGGCCAGGCGGTGACCGTGTCGGCGGACCGCGACCAGGAGAGCCGGAGCCCCACGCTCGAGGTCCTGCTGCTGGGCGGGCGACCCATCCGGGAGAACATCGCGTGGTACGGGCCGTTCGTGATGAACACCCAGGAGGAGATCATCCAGGCCGTGGAGGATTACCGCGCCGGCCGTATGGGGTCCATCCCCGCCGAGCGCACCCCCGCCTGAGCCGCCCGCCGCCTGAGCCGGACGAGATCTACCCTGCGGAGCCCACCCGATCCAGAAAGGCCGCCACCTCCTTCCGCTCGGCGTCCGTCAAGCCCCGAAGGGGCGCCCGCACGTCGCCGGTGATCGGCACCCCGCGCAGCGCCAGGACCTCCTTCAGCGCAGCCGGCATGGGCAGCCGCTGGATGGCCGCCCGCAGCTCGCCCACCCGCTCGCCCAGCGCGGGCTCCGGTTCCCGGACCAGTCGCGACACGAGTTCCGGAAACGCAGAGGCCAGCGCCGACACCGCACCGACGGCTCCGCGCTCCAGGCCCCGCACGATCAGCGCCTCCGGTCCCACCAGCACGTCCAGGTCCTTGAGCAGATAAGGCTCGAACCGGTCGAACGGCGTCTCGGACACCTTCATGCCGGCCAGGTTCGGCGCCTCGTCGCGCAGCTGGAGCAGCACGCCGGGAGGGATGGGATAGCCGCTGCGCGCCGAGAACACGTAGACGTAGAAGGGGAGCGGGTGGCAGGCCCGGGCGGCCTCCCGGAAGTGCGACAGCAGGCCCGCGTCGTCGAAGGGGTAGTAGGGCGGGGCGATCACGGCGACGGCGTCGGCACCGTGTTCCGCGGCGTGCGCGGCCAGCGCGACCGTCTCGGCGGTGGTCTGCGCCCCGCAGTGGACGGCCACGCTCAGCCTGCCGCGCGATTCCGCCAGGAACCGCTCGGCCGCCGTCCGCCGCTCGTCAGGCGACAGCATGATTCCCTCACCGGTCGTGCCGAGTGCCAGGATGCCGTCCACGCCGCCGGCCACCAGGAACTCCACCAAGCGGTCGAACCCATCCAGGTCGAGCCGCGCTCCACCGTCACCAAGCGGCGTCACCGCGGCGGCGATGGTCCCCCGAAGCGGGCCGCTCATAGCCTGTCGAACTCCCGGGCCACGAACTGCCGGTCCACCCGGAACGGGTTCTCCTGCGGCCGCATCCGACCGGTGAGCACGTCGACCAGGATCCGGCTGCCGGCGGGGCTGCCCATGATCCCGTGGCCGCTGTAGCCGCTGTTCACGTACAACCCCTCGATCCTGGTCGGCCCGATCAAGGGCCGGTGGTCCGGCGTCATCGTGTACTGGCCCGCCTCCACGTACCACGTGGGCTCGCCACGTTCCCACACGTCCCGCCAGAACGGAACGATGCGGGCCGCCGCCGCCGGGCTGGACGGGTCGAGGATCTGGAAGCCGAACTCCCGGTCGGCCGGCACGTTCCAGCTGGGCGGTGACGGCTGCGTGTCCGGATCCGTGCACAGCAACCATGCGCCGAGCAGGGCGGGCCGCCAGTGGGTTCCCGTGTCCTCGTCGATGGTCATGGGCGCGTCCTGCGGCACCTCGGGGACGTCGGGCATCACCAGCTTCTGGCGCCGCACGGTCCGGATCGGGAGGTCGGCCCCGGCGACGCCGGCGACGATGCCGGACAGCGGCCCGCACGCGACCACGGCGTGGGATGTGGCCACGGCGCTGTTCCGGCTCACCACGCCTTCGAGCCTCCCTCCCGTGATCCGGAAACCGGTCACCGGAGTGTCCAGGACGATGTCGGCGCCGGAGGCCTCGGCCAGACCCAGGGTCAGGGCCACCGTGTCCAGGAACCCGTCCCCGGCCCGGAATCGCCCTTGGACCACGTTCGTCCCCACGTACGGAAACCGCACGCGAACCTCGTCGCCGGTCAGGGTCTCCACGTCCATCAGTCCCCATCCGTGCTGGCGCTGCACCAGCCGGCGCTGGCGCTGCGCTCCGTCCTGGCTGGTGGTCAGCCACAGGTAGCCCTGCTGGCGGACCCCCAGGTCGTAGGCGTCCTGTCCGGTGACCTCCCGGAACTCCAGGAACAGCTGCACCGACTCCCGGACCATTTCCAGCTCCTCCCGGTTGTCGAACTGGAGCCGGAACGCGCCGGTGGCCCGGGGAGTGGTGAGGGTGCACAGCGCGGGGCGTGCCTCGATGAGCAGTGGGCGGAGACCGGCCCGTGAGGCGAAGAACGCCGTGGCCGCCCCCACCACCCCGCCGCCGATGATCACCAGGTCCGCGCTTCGCGGGAGGTCCGATCGAACCCTCACCGCCGCACCCTAGCTCAGGGCACTGACACGGGCCGGGCGCATGGGAACGGATGTGAACAGGAGGGAAGGCCTACGCGGCGGCCCGCACGGCCAGGAGCTGCCACTCTCCCTCGATGCCCTTGAGGTGGTGGGACCCCCGATCCTCGAACGCGAGGTCCGAACCCACGACGAGGTCCTTCACGGTCCTCGAAACGAGGATCTCTCCCCGCCCCGCCAGGGCCATGATCCGGGAGGCCAGATGGACCGCGATGCCCCCGATGTCGTTGCCTCGGACCTCGATCTCGCCGGTGTGGATCCCCGCGCGAATGGCCAACTCGAGAGGCTGGAGCTGTTCGCGGAACCCGGTGGCGAACCGGATGGCGCGTCCCGGGCCGTCGAAGGTCGCGAGCACTCCGTCCCCCGTGCTCTTGACGAGTCTCCCGCCCTGCGTTCGGAGGATGCGGGCCGCGACGTCGTCGTGCAGGTCGAGCAGGGCATGCCATCGCGCGTCGCCCATGCGTTCGACCTGAGCCGTGGAATCGACGATGTCGGTGTACAGCACGGTGGCGAGCGCGCGGTCCGAGGGCGCGGGTGGCGTGACTCCGGTCAGGAACTCCTCGACGGCATCGAGCGCCTCGTCCGGGTGGTCCCAGTACAGGGGGCCGTCGGATCCAGGAAGCTCGACCAGCCTCGCGCCGTCGATGTGCTCGGCCAGGTAGCGGCCGTGCTGGATGGGCATGAAGCGGTAGGCGGTGCGGTGCAGCACCAGCGTGGGGACGTGGATGGCCGGCAGGATGGCCCTGGCGTCCGCCTTGAACATCGACCGGAAGTAGGCGGCCGCCGCCGTGGGGCCGGCGATGGATCGAGTCTTCTTCGCGTACCAGCTGCGAAAGCGGGGGTCGTCCGCCCGGCTCGGGACCTGGAGCAGGACGTGCTGATCGCTTCCCCATCGTTCGGCCATCGTCAGGTTCAGCTGCTCGGCGGCCTCCGCCGGTATGCCCTCCGGGTAGTCGTCGGCTGCGACGTACTTGGCGCTCGTGTTGACGAGGATCAGGGCGGCCGTACGTTCCGGCCTGGTGGCCGCGAACAGCATGCCCATGGGCCCCGCGTCGTAGGACGTCATGATCGCCGTGCGCTCCGACCCCACCTCGGTCATCACGCAGTCGAGCTCCTCGACGAACGACTCCCAGGGGGGCAGCGCGTCGAGGGGGAGCGGGTCGGATCCCCCCGTCCCGCGACGGTCGAACCGGACCACGCGGGCGAACGAGGCCAGCCGGCGGAAGAACAGCTCGGCGAGGGGGTCTTCCCAGTCGGTGTCGAACGCGCCGAAGCTTCCCGCCGTGAGCACGAGATCGAGAGGGCTCGAGCCGAAGACCTCGTAGGCGATGCGGCCGGAGCCCAGACGGGCGTATCCGGTGGCCCGCTCCACGGGCAGCAGCATACCCGCACCCCGACCGGGGACAGGGCGCGACGTCGACCTCTGACACGCGACGTCCGGTTTCCGGGGTCACATCGGGCGAACGGTAGCCTGTGGCGCGATGCGGCCCCGACGCCTGCTCCTGTGGCCGTCATCGGCCGCGAGATCGGCGACCACGGTGTCTCCATGAGTGGGAAGACCGATCCGCAGATCGCCATGGAGATCGTGGAACGAGCCGGCGTCCCGGCCGGCGAGGCGCGGTCGCTCGTTCCCCGGGTGCTCGCGGAGATGGAGCGGCGCCTGGAGCCGGAGTCCGGGCGGATCCGCTCCGAGGGGCGGGTGTTCCCGGGAGTCGGGGAGCTCGTGGCCGGGTTCCACCACGACCCCCGGGTCCTCCAGTCGGTGCTGACAGGGAACGTGCTCGCCAACGCCCGGGTCAAGCTACGGGCGTTCGGGCTGGACCGGTTCCTGGACCTCGAAGCCGGTGCGTTCGGGAGCGACCATCACGACCGGACCGAGCTCATCCCGATCGCTCTTCGCCGGATCGAGCAGCGGCACGGCTGGCGCCTGGAGCCCACGCAGGTGTGGGTGATCGGCGACACGCCCCGGGACCTGGCCTGCGCGAGAGCCGGCGGGGCGAGATGCCTGCTGGTGGCCACCGGCCGCATCCCGATCGACGAGCTCAGCGGCATCGGCGCCGACGCCGTGCTCCCCGACCTGGCGGATGTGGAGGCCGTCCTGGACCTAGTCCTGGACCGGCCGGTCGGGCTTGGCGGGCAGTAGAGGCCGAGAGGGGCCACTTCGGCCGCTCCGGTTGCTTGCCAACGGGCGCGTTTGGTCGGAAACTGCGTGGCACGGGAGAAAGGAGGTGGTCCTACTTGCATAGACGCAGTGCGACCCTCGAGGTGATCGGCTGCTGAGCCGTCTCCGCGGGCGAGGACAGGACCACCCTCCCCCGTCCCGCCGGGGTTGACCCGGCAGAATCCAACCAGATCACCGAGCTCGCGAACCCGGAGTTGGTCGCACCGGGCGGACGGTACGGATCCGAAGGATCCAACGGATCGCGGGTCCGAAGCGCTCGCGAGTTGGTCTGAACACGAACCGGGGCCGGGAGCCACGCGCTCCCGGCCCCGTTCACGTCCTCCCGCGCTGACCCGCCGGTACTCCACGGTGGCCCATCAGGCTCGGAGTTCTCCTTGACACCAAATAGTTTGCGATGCAAACTAGACCAGAGAAGCATGCGAAGGTGAGGAGGCGATCGAGGTGGACCGTGGAGAGGCCGTCGAGTGGCTGGGAGCTGCCCAGCAGCTCAAGCGGCGAACGAGGGCCACCTCCCGCCGCTACTGGTTTCCCCTGATCGTGTTCGGGCTGATCACTCTGGGCTCGACCCCCTTGTACGTGGAGCCGCCCGCGTCTGGCCCGGTCAGCTCGTCCTATGTGGGCGCGTTCTTCGTGTCCAGCCCTCAACGCCTGTCGCTGTACTGGGTGCTGGCGACCGCGGTGGGGTACCTGGCGACGGTGCTCTACTACCGGTGGCGGGACCGGAAGAGCGGGGTCGTCGCGAGCGTGCGGCCCTTCGTGTACACCGGCGTGGCCCTGTTCGTGCTGCTCATGCTGGTCTCGCCGGGTGGCCTCGCGCTCATCGGGCTCTCGAGCAGGTGGACGCCCTGGTTCAAAGTGGGCGATCTGTTCATCCGGGGCCTGACGCCGATCCTCACCGTCGCGATCGGGCTCGTGGTCCTGTCGGCCTTCGAGCGCAGCGTCGCGTTCGCCGCCTACGCGCTCGCCTTCCTAGGCGTGGCTCTCACGGTGAACCTGTACGACATCGGAAACGTCACGTACCGGTTGGGCCTCGGCCAGCACGGGCTCCAGGCCAACGTCCTCACGGCGGCCGCGGTGCTCCTGGCGGGGGGAGCGGGGTTCTGGCTGGCGGGGAGACGGCAGACGTGAGCCACCCAGCGCAGGACCTGGACGAGGTGGTACACCAGCGCAATCGCCTGGCGATCCTGGCGATCCTGAGCGAGGCCAGGAAGGTGGAGTTCACCTACCTCCAGAAGTCGCTGGACCTCACCGGCGGCAACCTGTCCCGGCACCTCCAGGTGCTGGAGGACGCCGGTCTCGTCCACATCGAGAAGGGGTACGAGGGCCGCCGCCCCAGGACGTGGGTGCAGATCACGAAGGCGGGGAGCCGGGCCCTGGCTCGCGAGCTCCGCACTCTCGAGGAGATCGTGGCCGGGCTCCAGGGGTCGCTGATCGAGTCGTGAGCCCTACCGGGCGCCCAGCCACCCCCTGAACTGCCGCAGCAGCGCGTCGCCTCCTCGCGGTTCTTCCTTCGGTTCGAGCCACGAGGATCGCTTCTTCTCGTTCTCCAGCAGCACCCACTCGTAGCCGTACGTGCGCGGGCCCGCCCAGAACGGATCGATCCATCGCTCGCCCTGGAGGCCCGCCACCGCTGCATACCCGTACCGGGGACGTCCGGCCCAGAAGCCGTCGATGTCGTGCAGGGCGGATCCGCGCGTCCGGGCCTGAACCTCGGACACGTTCGAGAACTCGCCGATCCAGGCTAGCCGGATCCTGGCCCTGGCCACGAACAGGCCGCCGTGGAGCTGGACCCACACCACGTCGTCGGGGGCCGCGCCGGCCTTGTGGGCCGGGCCGGGGCGGTCCCGGATCTCGACGGCGAAGCCGAGCGAAGGCGCGTCCCGCGTTCCGGTGAGGTGCTCGAGCCGCCGGATCAGCACGTGCTCCATGGCGGAGCCAGGGTATCCGTACGGGCCGGGATAGGTCAGATCCGCTGGTACGAGCGGTTGCAGACGTGGAACCCGTCGATGCGTCCGGACCGATCTCGGACCGCCCGCATGGGCTCGCCGCAGTAGGGGCCGTCCAAGAACCGAAAGGTGTCCGGTCCCATGGGTTCCAGCTCGACGTCGGCGAACTCCGGGGCACCCGGGGTGGACACGCCCGTGGCGACCAGGCGCCCGCCTCGCCACGCCAGCACCATCGCCTCGCCGTCGGCGGCGTAGCGTCCCAGGAGGTCCTCCACGGCCGGATGCGGCGGGGGCCAGGGGACGGACGGCTCGACCGGAAGGCACGCGGCGGCCCCCTCGATCATGGAGACCACCAGGGGGAGGACGGACGCCTCCGTCTGGCCGGCGTTCGCCATCACCGCCGCACCGACGCCCGAGCCAGGCGAGACCAGCATCCACCCCGAGAACGCGGGCTCCGCCGCCACGTGGCCCACCAGCATCTCCGATCCCGCGCGGACCAGCATGGGCCCGAGCCCCTGGCCCCGGCTCCATCCCTCGTCGACCATCAGGGCCGGACGCCGCATCTCCTCGAGGCTCTCCCGCCGAAGCACGGCCTCGACCTCCGAGCCCGCCAGGAACGCCCCGACCCGGCACAGGTCGAGCACGGTGCCGAACAGCTGACCGGAGGCGTCGGGCCTCGGTTCCCAGGCCCGCGGGTCCCGCACCACGCTGTCCCGATCCGGGGCCCGCCGGTAGCCACGGGCCAAACGGGGCCGGGGAAGCGTGTCCGGGTCGAACGTGACGTCGTCCATGCCCAGTGGCTCGACGACGCGGGACCGTACGAACTCCGTGAGCAGCTCACGGGAGACCCGCTCCACGGCCTCGCCCAGCACGCAGTAGCCGAGGTTCGAGTACTTCCACCGTTCGAGCGGCCAGTACGGGAACTGGACCTCCGGGAGCACCGCTCGCAGCGCCTCGCCCTGCGGCAGGACGTTCGGAGGGAGCGAGGCTTCTCGCTGGAGGCCCGAGCCGTGGCACAGCAGATGCCGGATGGTGACCTCGGTGCGGGGGAACTCGGGCACGTGGAGGGTCACCGGATCGTCCAGGCCCAGCGCTCCCTCGTCGCGAAGGACCATCACGGCCGCCGCGGTGAACAGGGTGGTGATGGCATCCAGGCGCACCACGGTTCCCGGGCCCACGGGCCGGCGCGTCTCCACGTCGGCGAAGCCGAACCCACGGGCCCACAGGATGCGGCCGCGGTGATGCACGGCCGCGGCGATCCCCGGGACGCCCTCGGCCATCAGGGAGCCGATCCGGCTCGCCCACTCGCTCGTCGCCGATTCGGGCAGCGGGTTGGGGACCGCGATGGACGGATGGCCCCGGCGGAATCCATGCAGGTTCACGACGGACACGCCGCGAGCGTAAAGGGGACCCACCGGTGCCGCATCGGGCGAAGGGTCCGACATCGGTCCCGAGTTCGGCCTTCGCATCGCACGTCGAGCGAACTAGGACGAGCGGCGAGCGGGCGGTCGCCGAGGCCACGGCCGGTCGCCGAGGCCACGGCCCCCCCTCGATACACTGGCGTTCGATCCCGGTCGGCGGAGGGGTGGATGGGGTTCAAGAAGGAACGGCTCGGGCCGCGGCTGGTCCGAGCGGCGCGGTCGGGCGATCGGTACCGCGACGCGCACATGTTCCTGGGCGGCACGGGAGCCGTCGGCGGGACGGCGGTGCTCCAGATGCTCTCCCTGTACGAGGAGATGTTCTCGATCCACCCGCCGGAGCCCGACGACGTGCCCGTGGTGGTGGCGACCGGCACGACCCCCGACGAGATCCAGGCGTTCACCCGTCGGCTGTTCCGGTTCGTGGAGTCGCGGCACGGCCCGGAGCGCCTGCCCCGGCGGGTCCGGCGGGGCTATCTCGCCGCGAGCGGCGTGTTCATCGCGCTGGAGCGCTTCCAGGTCTCGGCCATCTCAGGGCTTCGAGCGGTGGTCCAGACGCCAGCCGAAGGACGTCCGGCGGTGGTGGCCAGCTTCCTGGACTCGCTCGGCGCGAGCGTCGACGACCCACCCGAGACCGTGTTCAAGGCGCTCGCCACGGTGGTCTCCGGGGCCCGGCCGTTCACCGAGTTCCTGGAGCGGTATCGCGACGAGCACCTCCGGCCGCTCGGGATCGAGCGGTTCCGGTCGGTGGTCGTGGGCATCCCCATCCCCAGCCTGGTGGCCTACCACCAGGACGAGTTGAAGCACACCGCCGAGCACGTCCAGGGCTTCACGGCGGAGCACGTGGACGAGTTGAAGGAGCTGTTCGTCGAGGCGCTCCGGGACGACCTGGTGCAGGTCCAGGAGGGCCTGGCCGACACGGTGCTGATGGCCCACACCACGGGGGTGGGCGGGATGTACGACGACGACGTGGACCATCCCGGCCGGTCCATCATCCGCCTCGGGTTCGCCCACGCCGGCCTCGACCTGCGGCTGGCGGAGAAGCAGCGGTTCGCCGAGAAGCTCACCCGGACGTACTCGGCGGCCGGGATCAAGGTGCTCGTCACCGCGGCGGCCATCGGCATCGACGAGGTTCGGGTCCGGGAACGGATCCCGCTGCACCGCGGCATCCGCCAGCTGTTGTTCGACGCCCCGGAGGAGGTGTTCCCGGGCTCGAAGGGCTCCCAGCCCGGCGAGGCCCGGGCCAGCCGCCGGGCCGGCCGCCCCCTGCCCTCGCGCCACGTGCTGCGGGTGTTCCGGCCTCTGACCGTCCCGCTGGACGACCCTCCCGCGGGCGAGGCGACCTTCGAGCTGGGAGAGGAGATCACCCCTTCCTACGCCATCCGCAGTGGCGAGAACGGGTTCTTCACGGTGGCCAACGCGGAGGCGCTGTACCGGGTGATGCGGGTGGCGTCGGCCAGCGAGCTGGGGCTGATGCTCGCCACCGTCAGCCTGTTCGGCGACGACCGGCTGAGCCCCTGGTTCCGGGACGACGTCTGCTACTTCGACGAGACGGACAACGCCCGGCAGGTCCTCGACTTCCTGGCCCAGCCGGCCCTGCGGCGGACGCAGCTGTCGGGCCTGGAGCCGATGAGTCTCCAGGACCTCGGCTCGGCCAAGCACCAGGGCGAGCTGCACACGCTGTCGCTGCTCATCCTCCTCCACCGCCTCCGCACGCTGGACGTCGACGCGATCGACCCCTACGTCGACCTGGAGCACTTCGACGCCCGGGCCTTCTTCGTGGAGCGGTCCCGCGCCCTGACCTTCGAGGACGTGGCGGCGTGGGGGTTCGAGGAGCTGGCCCGCGACCTCCAGGTGCTGGTGTCCGCCGACCAGCCCGAGGACCTGCTGGCCCTCACGCCATCACGTGAGCAGGAACTGTTC
The DNA here is from genome assembly GCA_030774015.1 of Actinomycetota bacterium. Lineage (NCBI taxonomy): Bacteria > Bacillati > Actinomycetota > Actinomycetota bacterium. Next base: position 45,047 of record JALYLZ010000099.1, read on the forward strand.
CCCCGGCGGCAGGAGGCCCTTCGCCGGGTCCTGGACCGGGTGCTCCACGCCGTGTGGCAGATCCCTTCGCTGGGCTCGCCGCTGGTGTTCGAACGCGAGGGGCGGGCGTTCGTCCGGACCGGATACTACGTCGCACCGCTGGACCTGCTGATCGGTTCGCAGGAAGCGCTCGACGCATGGTTCCGCCACAGTCACGAGGCCCGGGAGACCCCCGATTCATTCCAGGACTTCCGCGACTACCACATGACGGTCGGTGGGTTCGTGGACGTCCGCCCGCACGCCGTGGTGTGCACCGCGAAGAGTGAGCGCGAGGACCTCACCGGCAAGCTGGGCCGGTTCCGGGACGAGGAGGCGCTCCGCGCCCACCTCCTGACGATCGAGCCGTACGCGTCCTTCGCCACCAGCGGGCTGCTGGCGGTGTGGTTCCGGCTGCGGTCGCTGTTCCGGCTGTTGCGCGAGGCCATGATCGAGCTGGGGAGCCTCCACGAGTTCCGGTGGCACATGCCCAGAGACGCCCGGGGCCACATCCTGGTCGTGCCCGGGGTCGTGGAATCGTTCCGGATGGTGGCCGAGGGCCTGGAGAAGACCACGGGGACCGAACGCCTGGACGGGATCTGGGGCTACGAGCGCCGCCCCGTCCCCGATCGGCGAGGCGTCATTCCCGGGATTTCACCCCAGTCCGAGTAGACTCCGCCGACGGCCCGTTCACCCTCCTGGAGGCTCGGCGTGCTGGCAGAAGGCACCATGGCGCCGGCGTTCACGCTGCCGGACCAGCACGGCAACCCCGTGTCGATCGAGGATCTCCGGGGCCGGTGGGTGGTCCTGTGGTGGTTCCCCAAGGCGTTCACCGAGGGCTGAACGAACGAGGGCAGGGGGTTCCGTGACCGAGCCCCGGAGTTCGCCGAGACCGGCGCCGAGCTGATCGGCGTCTCCTTCGACACCCCCGAGGACAACCGCGCGTTCGCCGAGCAGAACGGCTTCCCGTTCCGCCTGCTCTCGGACGTGGATCGGGCGGTCGGAACGGTGTACGAGACCAAGCGGTTCCCGGAGGAGCCGAACCCCGAGTACGCGAAGCGCCGGACCTACCTCATCGACCCCCACGGCCGGATCGTGAAGGCCTACCGGGTCCGCGACACCCCCGCGCACCCCGATGAGGTGGTGGCTGACTTGCGAGAGCTTCAGGCGGAAAAGAGTTAGCGGGAGATCAGCTGGCGGAGCGGGCTGCGGCGGGAGCGCTGATCCTGGAGAGCCATTTCAGCACGATCCGGGTGAATCCCTCCGGGTCTTCCATCATCGGCACGTGGCCGATCTTCGCCATGACCTCGAAGGTCCAGTCCGGCCGCATGGACGCCGCGGTCTCCGCCGCCACCAGCGGGACCAGCCGGTCCAGCGCCCCGTGCACCAGCAGCGTGGGAGCGGAAACAGAGAGGATAGCCTCACGGACCCGGTCGGGCTGGTACAGGACCTCGACCAGGTTGCGAGCACCCTCCAGGAACCCGGCCTGGGCGTCCTCCTGGCCGGCGTATTCGATGGCGAACTCGACGTGGTCGTTCACCACCTGCTCCGAGAGGGTGCCGGGATCGGCGCACGTCAGCGCTAGCATGAACTCGACGAGCTGCCTGGGGTCCTGATCGCGCATGGAGGCGAGCAGGGCCTCTCCCACACCGGGCGTCGCGTATGCCGCAAACAGCTGTGTCACCACCGGATCGAGGGCATCCACCCACGCCGGCAGGGCCGGGTCCACCAGCACCAGCGCCGAGACACGGTCCGGGCTCTCGGCGGCCTCCAGCAGCGAGATCAGGCCACCCATGGAATTCCCGGCGACGACCGCGGGCTCCGCCACCACGTGCTCCAGGAAGGCGTCCAGGAGCTCGCGATTCGCGGAGATGGAGGACGATCGGCCGGCTCGCGGAGTGCGCCCGAATCCGGCCAGGTCCACGGCCAGGACGCGCGCGCCCTCGGCCAGCAGTGGCGCCGACGCACCCCAGTTCACGGTGGCGCCCCCCAGGCCGTGCACGAGCACCAGGGTCTGGCCGGAACCACCGAAGTCCACGTAGTGAACGGGCCCGCCGAGGTCGACCGTCCGGTGTTCCACGCAGGCCATCCTACCGCTCAGTAGGTCCTGTTCCTCTTCCGGCACCGGGCTCAGGTCCGGCGGTAGCCGCGCACTGCGAGCGGGATGAACACGAGCAGCAGCCCAGCGATCCAGGCCAGGCTCTGCCATACGTGGGTGGACGTGCTCCCCAGCAGGACCTGCGGGGGGACGTTGCTTCCCAGGGTCAGGGAACGGATCGCGTCCACGGTGATCGAGATCGGGTTGACCTTGGCGAAGGCCCGGAGCCACCCAGGCATGGTCTGGACCCGGACGAAGGCCGAGGAGGCGAACACGAAGGGGAACACCCACACGAAGCTGGCCGCCTGGGTGGCCTCGACGTCGCGGATCCGCAGGCCGATGTTCGCGGAGATCCAGGAGAAAGCCAACCCGAACAGCACCGCCAGCAAAACGGCCGCCACGGCCGCAAGGAAGCCCGCGTGGAACCGGAACCCGATCGCGTAGCCGACCCCGGTCATCAGCAGCACCACGAAAAGGTTCCGGGCGGTGTCCCCGAGGGTCCGGCCGGCCAGCACGGCCGAGCGGGCCATGGGCAGCGACCGGAACCGGTCGATCATCCCGCGCGACAGGTCCTCCGCCAGCGCCACGCCGGTCTGGGTCGATCCGAACACCACCGTCTGCACGAAGATCCCCGGCATCAGGAAGTCGATGTAGGCGACCCCCGGGATCTTGATGGCCCCGCCGAACACGTACGCGAAGAGCAGCACGAACATGACCGGCTGGACGGTCGAGAACACCAGCAGGGTCGGGACCCGGACGTATTTCAGGAGGTTCCGCCGCGTGATCGCGCTGATGTCCGAGATGGTCCACGCCAGCCTGGACCCCGAAGGAGCGGGCCGCGCAGCTACGGTGGTCGTGCTCACGCCGGGCTCTTCCCGCGGCGACGTCCCCGAGCGGGTTCCTGAGTCTGCTCGCCTGGCTCCTGCTCCTCCGCCGCGTGGCCGGTCAAGGCCAGGAAGACATCGTCCAGGCTCGGCCGGCGCAGCGCGAGGTCCGAGATGGTGATGCCGGCGCCGTCCAGCTGCCGGACGGCGTCAACCAGCACCGTGGCGCCCTTCCCGCCCACCGGCACCCGCACGATGCCCGACTCGTTGTCCGCCTGCGGCGAGCCGACCCCCAGCGCGAACATCTCCCCGACGGCCTCCCCCACCTGGGAACGGTCGCCCACCCGGAACTCCAGCACCTCGCCGCCTACCCGGTCCTTCAGCTCGTCGGCCGTTCCCTCCGCGATGACCTTGCCCAGGTCGATCACGGCGATGCGGTGGGCGAGCTGCTCCGCCTCCTCCATGTACTGCGTGGTGAGGAGCAGCGTGGTGCCGTCCAGGACGATCTCGCGGATGACGTCCCACAGCCCGAACCGGCCCCGGGGGTCCAGTCCGGTGGTCGGTTCGTCCAGGAACAGCACGGTGGGGCGACCCACCAGGCTGGCGGCGAGGTCCAGCCGCCTCCGCATCCCGCCCGAGTACGTCTTGGCCACCCGATGCGCCGCGGCGGTCAGCTCGAACCGCTCCAGCAGTGCGTCCGCGCGCCGGCGGGCCTCGGCCTTTCCCAGGTGGTACAGCACGCCGACCAGCTCGAGGTTCTCGCGGCCGGTGAGGTTCTCGTCGACGGCGGCGTACTGGCCGGCTAAGCCGATGGCCTGGCGAAGCTGCTCGGCGTCGCGGACCACGTCGAAGCCCGCCACCTCGGCCCGCCCGCCGTCCGGGCGGAGCAGAGTCGTGAAGATCCGCACCGCCGTGGTCTTCCCGGCGCCGTTGGGCCCGAGCAGGCCGAACACGGTTCCCGGCTGGACCTGCACGTCGATCCCGGCCAGGGCCCGGACGTCACCGAAAGACTTCTGGAGGCCCTCGGCCAGGATCGCCGGACGCCCGCTGACGGCGGACGCGGCGGAATCGGAGCGTATCTCGACGGCGATGGCGGCCCTCCCCGCACGCTGGACCGGAAACCGAAGTCGCCGAGTCTAGCAGGGCGATGTGAACGAATTGAGGAGGCGACCGGAGCCGCCTCGCTCGCCGCTGCGGTGAAGGGCGCCGTCCTGAAGGGTCGCTACGAAGCGGCCTTGCCCAGGATGCGCATGACCTTGGTGCCGCACACCGGGCAGATGCCCTGGGCGGCCCGCCGGCCGTTCTTCAGGGTGACTTCCTCGCCCTCGAACTCGCGCTTCTCCCGGCACTTCACGCAGTACGCCTCGTACTTCGCCATGCCCCCTCCTTCCGTGTCCTGGGGCCGTGCGGAGCCGCCTCACGTGCCTGCGGGCGGCTCCAAAGGGGATTGTTGCCCGTTCGTGCCCGGTTTCAAGCACCCTCGGGGAACGTGTGTTCGACTCGGTGGTCGGGCGATGGGCGTTGG
>JALYLZ010000100.1 GCA_030774015.1 Actinomycetota bacterium
CTGACGCTCGTCCAGGTGAGGGGCCAGTACCTTTACCATCTCGCCCACGGCCAGCTCGGGTGCCGCCACGCGGACAGGCTACACCGGAATCACCTAACACTCAGCTTATTCCGTTCCGATCCCTAAGCCTCGTTCTCCTCGACGAAGCTCATGTGGGCGCTGTGCTCGAACACCACCAGCGCCGCGCCGGGGATCGCGTCGGCCATGGCCGCCGCGGCCTCGGGGACGCAGGTCCGCTCGTGGCGGCCGGTCAGCACCAGCACGGGATGGCCGATCTCGCCCAGCCGGTCCTCGAGCTCGATCTCGCCATAGTCCCGCGCCGCGAAGGAGCGCCCCACGGCGGGCGCGAACCGGGCCCCGGCGGACCGCCGGTTGTACTCCTCGATCCGGGGATCGCGGGGGTCGGCGAAGTGGTACGGCATCTGGTCAGCCAGCAGCTCCGCCACGTCCTCCTGGGTCTGGGCCTCGAGCTCCCGTTCCCAGGACCGCCGGACCTGTTCGCGCAGCTCGACCGGCTCGAAGGCGGCGAGGTGCTCGTCCACGGATTCCAGATACCGGGCCGAGGGGACGCCGTGGGACACGATGGACTGTCCGAACCCCGGGAAGTCCACGGCGTGCTGGAGGGCCAGGAACGCGCCGAAGGAATGGCCGAGCACCGCGTAGCGGTCGAGGTCGAGGGCTTGCTTCAGCGCGGCGACGTCGGCGGCCATCCGTTCGATGGTCCAGGTCTCCTCCGGCGCGGCCTCCGACCGCCCCTGGGCCCGCTCGTCCACCAACAGCAGCCGGTACCGGTCCCCCAGGGGATCGAGGTAGTCGCCGAACATGTGGTGATCGAGCCCGGGGCCTCCGTGCAGGATCAGCACCGGGTACCCGTCGGTGCGGCCGCGCTCGACGACGTACAGCTTGGTGTCGCCGACGTCGATCAGGCGTGCCCGGTCCTCGTCATGCACCAGCAGGGGTTCCCCAGGCGTCCCGCCCCGTCAGGGCGACGCCGGCGTCCTTCAGCTTGTACTTGCGGTTGACCGAGACCATCAGCGCGGTGAGGGGCTCCACGATCCGGGCCATGGACAGGTCGCCCGCGTCCACCCACCGCAAGTTCGGGATCTGCTCCACCAGGCCGCCCACGGTGGCTTTCGCTTCGGGGTCCGCCCCGCACAGCAGGACGTCGCCGTCCATGGGGCGTTCGACGTCCTGGAGCGGCTCGGCCGAGATGGTGTGGAACCCGGCGACCAGCCGGGCCTCCTTGGGCAGGAGGGCCTTGGCCTGCTCGGCCGCCGAGCCGTGCCACGGCCGGATCACCTGCCAGGGCCGCCCGCCCACGGCGGTGGCGAGCGGGGTGGTGGTGTCCACCACGATCCGCCCGGCCGGGATGTGCGGCGCGATGGAGCGGTAGATGTCGGCCTGCCCAGCGTACGGGACAGTGACGAACACCAGCTCCGCCGCCGAGGCCGCCGTCTCGTTGGCGGTCCCGTCCACGGTGGCGCCGCCGCCCAGGATCCCTCTGGCCCGTTCTGCGGCCTGGGCGCCGCGCTCCTCCGACCTCGACCCGATGGTCATGTGGTGCCCCGCCCGAGCCAGCCGGAGCGCCAGGCCGAAGCCCTCGTCGCCCGTGCCGCCGATGACCGCGATGTCCATCGGCGGCGAAGCCTACAGGAACCCCCCTACACTCGCCGGACCGAACGCATGTCCTCCGACACCGTCACCAGCCTCGTTGAGCTCGCCGTGGGCCTGGGCTGCCTGGCCGCAGCGGTGGGCTCGTGGCGCCGGCCGTCGCTACGGTGGGTGGCCGTGCTGCTGGCCGTGGCGGGCCTGGCCGCGGTGGCTCACGCAGTGGTCGCCCTCGCAGCGTAACCGGCTCAGGATCCGACGGTGACGTCGATCCGGGTCACCAGGGGCGCCTCGTACTCGCCAATCCAAATGGAATCGGTGTTCGGCTCGAACGCCGCCGGATCGTGCGCGCCCTCCAGGTCCGCGATGGATCGGAGCCGGACGCACGCGTCGACCTCGCGGGTCAAGACGTTCAAGCCGCAAATGCCGGGTCCGGGAGTCCCGGGGCCGGCGATGAACCACGCTCGCCCATCCGCCACCGCGAACGGGCGGAAGTTGGAGATACCGACAGGCCGGCCCGACAATGCATTGGTCGAGGCGCTGACGAACGCGGCGACGGCTTGGTTCGGTCGCGACGGATCCCACGCGCTCAGCCACACGCCGGCGTCATCGGCAGCGATCAAGATTCCCGCGTTGCTGAAATCGACACTCGCCGCCACCCCGGTGCTCGCGTCGATGTGAAGAAGCGGTCCGAAGCACCTGTTGCCTCCCAGGCAGCGGTGCGTCACCAGCGCCCAGATGGAACCCGTGCCGGCAGCCATGTCGAACGGCGCATCGGAAACGGGAACACGACGGCCGATGGCGAGCGTCGAGGGGTCGATCTGCACGACCGCCCAGTCGCGCTCGCTGGGCTCGCCCTGGATCGCCCACACCCCGGTCGCGTCCACCACGACGGGCCCAGTGACCCCCACCACTCGTCCCGTGACCTCGTTCGTGCCCGCATCGATGCGAAGAAGCCTGTTGCCCTTCCCTTGGACGTAGACCGGCACCCAGGCCGCTCCGTCGCCGACGGCGAGGTTGTACGCGAACCCGTCGATGCGCACCGTGGCAACCACCCGATCACCGGCCGGATCGATATGAACAACCGCGCCCCTCCCGCGATCGTTCTCGGAGGTGGCCACCCAGACCGAGCCGTCCCCGGCCGCAACCGAGTAGGCCAACCCCGCGATGTGGATGCGGTCTGCCACCGTGGCCGTCACCTCGGGGAGTACCACGGAGGGTCCTGGAGGCGATGAGAGCCGAACCGAACCGCCCGTCGGAGCCGGCCTCGGGCCCGGTCCGGCGGTGCACGAGACCGCCAACCAGGTGAGCGCCCAGACGAGCCCGAGCGCAGCTCCTCCTCGCACCCGAGCCGGACCGACCTGATTCGCGTCGCAGTCCCGCATGCGCCCGATACGACTGACCAGACCGGGGAAACGGTCCAATGCCGGCCAGGATTGTCCCCCAGAGGAACCCGTTCGATGGCCCGCAGTCTGTAGCTTGCGGCCATGGGAATCTCTCGCACGGGCCTCGCCGTCGTCGCCGCCGTGGCGCTGTCCGCCTGCTCCGGCCGCAGCACAGCGGGTGAACCGTCGCGGCAGCACGCGCGCAGCCCCGTCGCTTCCACGAGCGCGTCGCCTGCACGGTCCGTCTCACCGACGCCATCTCCCTCGATGGCGTCGTCACTGGAGGTCGGGCCGCGGCTCGACCCCAAGAACCTGCCGGCGCTTCCGCCGACGGGCGTGGCCGTGGAAGTGCAGGACCGCGTGGTGTTCGTGGGGCTCGACGGCACGGTCCACGGGCACATCGACGACTTCCAGCTCGACTTCGACCTGCCCTTCTCGGTGGGGCTCCTGGCGGTGTCCGGTGGACAGGAGTTCGCCATCGACCCCGGACACGGAACGGTCCGAGGGCTGCGTGGGAACCAGGTCCCGCTGGCGGCCGGCGCCCGGCTCAGCCTGCACCCGACGGGCGACCAAGAAACGCACTGGACGCTCGACCTGGCCGGCGGCCGCCGGGTCATGTTTCCCCCTTCCCAGGTGCGCGTGTCGGTTGACCACGCCCTGGTGACCTCCCAGGTCTTCCGGATCCGCGATGGCTTCGCCCGCCCGGTGTCCTCGCGCGTCGTGGACACCGCTTCGGGCGCGACTGTTCGGCTCCCTCCGGCCTGCTGGGCGGCGGAGCGCCTGCCCGACTCGTGGGTGCTGGCGTGCTGGCCGTCGGGCCCCGGTCACCCGTCCTGGATCGGGGTGCTCGGCCCCCGCGGCGGCGTTCGCCGCTTGGTGCCCGCCCCCCGAGGGCCTGGCGGACAGGCGGCACTGGGCCACTGGGAGGGGGCCGAGGCCTCCCCCGATGGGTCCACGCTGCTGCTCCAGTGGTCCGGGGAGTGCGAGGTTCCGACGGCGTATCTGGCGCCCGCTTCAGGTGGCCGACCCCGTGCGGTGGTTCACGGACGGCCCCCGGTCGAGTCGGTCGCCCTCGGTTGGGCTCCACCCGCTCGTCTGGTGGTGTCCCTCCCCCAGGCTGCGTGCGGCGCAGGGTTCGAGCGACCGGGTGTGTACGTCCTCTCGCGTTCGGGAGGGAGCCGGCTCGTCTACGAGACGAATCCGGACGTCGATCGGGTGGTGCTGTGGCGGCGAAGCCCTGAGCGGACGCCGGCAAGCGGCACTGTCGCTCGCTAGCCTCCGCCGCCCACCTCGTCGTACTCGTCGTCCTCCACCGGCGTGGCCATGTGTCCGCGCTCCTCGTCGATGGTCTCCCACAGCGGCTCGGCCCAGTCCCGGATCGAGGGCCACATCCGCCAGAAGTTCTCCTTGGTGACCTCGCTCCAGGAGCGTTCCGCGTCCGCCGCGTCGAGCTTCTGCACGGTGTGATCGAGGACGAAGATCGCGGTGGAGAACCCGTACTCGAGCTGCTCGTCGACCATGCTGCCCTCCTTCGTGCGCTGTGGCGAGCCTAGCCGATGCCGGGTAGGCGGCGCCTCCGACGCTCCCTACCGCCTGGGCGGGCAAGCCTCCGGCGCCGCCTACCGTCCCGGGCGGTACTCCCCGAACACCCTGCGGAGCGCGTCGGAGACCTCGCCGAGCGTGGCCCGCGTGCGGAGCGCCTCCTTCATGGACGGCAGGAGGTTGCCGGTTCCCCGGGCCGTCTCCTCCACCTCGGCCAGCGCCGCGCGCACGGCGGCGTCGTCGCGCTCCTCCCGCAGCCGCCGGACCCGCTCGACCTGCCGGGCGACGTCCTCCTCGTCGATCAGCTGGATCTCGACCGGCTCCTCGTCCGCGTCCACGAACCGGTTGACCCCCACCACCACGCGCTGGCCCGACTCCAAACCCTGGTTGATCCGGTACGCGGCCTCGTGGATCTCGTCCTGGAAGAACCCCGCCTCGATCGCCGCCACGGCGCCGCCGATGCCGTCGATCTTCTCCAGGTACTCCCACGCCCGCTCCTCGATCTCGTTCGTGAGCGACTCCACGAAGTACGCGCCGCCCAGCGGGTCGACCGTGTCCGGCACACCGGTCTCGTGTCCGATCACCTGCTGGGTCCGCAGGGCGATCTTCACGGCGTGCTCCGTGGGCAGGGACAGCGCCTCGTCGAACGAGTTGGTGTGCAGCGACTGCGTCCCGCCCAGCACCGCCGCCAGGGCCTCCAGGGCCGTGCGCACGATGTTCGTCTCCGGCTGCTGGGCGGTGAGGGTGGCCCCGCCGGTCTGGGTGTGGAACCGGAGCATCGCGCTCCGTGGATCCTTGGCCCCGAACCGCTCGGTGACGATACGCGCCCACATCCGCCGGGCCACCCGGAACTTCGCCACCTCCTCGAAGAAGTTCATGTGGCACGCGAAGAAGAACGACAGCCGCGGGGCGAACCGGTCGATGGACAGCCCGGCCGCCAGGGCCGCCTCCACGTAGGCGATGGCGTTGGCCAGGGTGAAGGCGACCTCCTGCACTGCCGTGGACCCCGCCTCCCGCATGTGGTAGCCGGAGATGGAGATGGTGTTCCACTTCGGCAGGCGCTCACCGCAGTACGCGAACAGGTCCGTGATCAGCCGCATCGACGGCACCGGCGGATACACGTAGGTCCCCCGGGCCGCGTACTCCTTGAGGATGTCGTTCTGGACCGTGCCCTCGAGCTGCTCCGGGCCCACGCCCTGCTCCTCCGCCAGCAGCTCGTACAGCAGCAGAAGGATCGCCGCCGTTGCGTTGATGGTCATGGAGGTCGACACCTGGTCCAAAGGAATCCCGTCGAACAGCCGTCGCATGTCGTCGATCGAGTCGATGGCCACGCCGGTGCGGCCGACCTCGCCCTCGGCCCGGGGGTGGTCGGAGTCGAGACCCATCTGCGTGGGCAGGTCGAACGCCACCGACAGGCCGGTCTGGCCCCGGTCCAGGAGGTAGCGGAACCGCCGGTTGGTGGCGTCCGCGGACCCCATTCCGGCGTACTGCCGCATCGTCCACAGCCGGCCCCGGTACATCGACGGGTACACGCCCCGAGTGAACGGCGGCTGGCCCGGCTGCCCGAGGTCCCTGGCGGGGTCGAACCCTTCCAGGTCCGCGGCCTCGTAAACGGGCCGGATCTCGATCCCGGAGTCGGTCACCCGACGATCGTCCGCCATCGCCAGAAGCGTACCTCCGAGCACGCCGTGACGAGCCCGCACCCGGCCGCTTCCGCCGGCGCCTGCTCGCACCGCACGTCGTGGCCCAAGCGGACCCGTGACTAGTCACAGGACCACAGGAAATGACCCGACCGGAGAGTTTGAGGGGAGGCTTCGCGGGTAGGAAAGGGGCCGTCGTATGTGACAAAAGTGGGAAAGTGTCAATGCGACGACCGGCGACACAGTGTCGCTCGGGGGGACAGCAGGACCGAGTGCCCGCCCTTGGAAAGGGAGAGGTGGAGGGACGTGCGCAGGCCTACGGCCGTGCGCGCCGCGCTCCCAGCCCCAGCACCGAACGTGCTCGGGCTGCCCGCGAGCCGGCCGGCGACATCGCGTCGACGGACGCCGTAGAGGGGGAAATGCCCGTGAGAGAGGCCGCGGTCCGCTGAGTCCGCGGCCTCTCTACCTGCCTACTTGACGATCTCGAGGGTTGCCATCATCCCGGCGTCCTCGTGGCCCAGGCACTCATGAACGCGACCACCACCAGGGCCAGCCCCACCGCCACGCCCGCGGGCGCGCCCCACCGAACTCGCCTGCCGAAGAGCACCGCTCCCTCCCCCGCTCCGAAAGCGTCCGAGTGTACCCAAGGGCCGCGGGAGGTCCCCAGCAAGGCGGGCCCGACCTCTCCTAATGGTGTGTCGCTTAAATAGTGATCTGTCGTAGTGTGGGTGGGATGGTGGCTGCGGCTGGGGCTTTGGAGATGACGGGTGGGCGGCGGGTTGAGCTGGCAGGGGCTTGCTCGTTCGCACACCGCGCCGGCTCGGGAGGTGCGCCAGGCCAAGGCGTTGTTGTGGGCCGTCGCGGAGGGAACCGCTGCGGTGGGGCGCGCAAGAGCCGCGAACCAGGGCTTCATGATGCGGCCGGCTCGGGCTAGCAAGCCCGATGGCTATCTTCTCGGCTCGTACCGCATCGCCACTGCCCCCGAGCCGAACTCCAGCCGGCTCACGAGCTTCAAGTCGACATGCTTCGAGAGCCCCGCGAACAACGTCGGCCCGTGGCCCGCGAGCCTGGGATGCACCACGAACTCGTACTCATCGATCAATCCCAGCTCCGTCAACGCCAGTGGGAGCTTCACACCTCCCACGAACAGTCCCTTGCCCGACTCCCGCTTGAGTTGCTGAACGGCCTTGCCCAGATCCCCGCGCACGAGTTCCGCGTTCCAATCGACCTGCTCCAGGGTGCTCGACACGACGTACTTCTTTGCCG